>JAAETN010000061.1 GCA_024228355.1 Maribacter sp.
AATCACTTGTATTCATTTTCGGGACGTCCCGATGATTTGATTATTCAACCTGGTGATTTATTACACTGTGATTTTGGAATTACCTATTTACGATTAAATACCGATTGCCAGGAATTGGCCTATGTGTTGAAGCCAGGGGAGAGGGAAGCTCCAAAATTTCTTGTTGACGGATTAAAATCAGGGAATAGGGTACAGGATTTCTTGACCACCAACATGATTGCCGGACGAACTGGCAATGAAATATTGGCAATGGCATTAGAGGATGCAAAAACTGCCGGACTTCGCCCCTCGATTTACACCCATCCTTTGGGTCTTTATGGGCACTCGGCTGGCACCACCATAGGAATGTGGGATGCCCAAGGTGGGGTTATGAAAGATGATGGCGATAATTATCCTTTAAATCCCAATACGGTATATGCTATCGAATTGAATACAACGGTTACCATACCGGAATGGAAACGTGATATTCGTATTATGCTCGAAGAGGCCGGTTTTTATGGTGAAGATGGTTTCCGTTATGTGAATGGTAGACAAACTGAATTACTATTGATACCAAGAGTAAAATCGCATCAGGGGGATTAATACCAGTTCATGAAGAAAACCTTATTCATTTTTTTGTTATTTCTAGGTCTATGGCCACTTTTTCCTCAGGACCATACGACAGATTTACCAGGTTCACCCGCTGAAAAAATATATCTTCAATTAGATGGGGGTGTTTATACAACAGGTCAGACTGTTTGGTTCAAAGCGGTTGTGGCCAATGCATCCTATCATGAACCGAGCATACGAAGTGGGGTGCTTCATGTTGAATTGATTGATCAATATGGCCAGATTGCCGAAAAGAAATTAGTGAAATTGACCAAGGGCCTAGGCCAAGGTTTCTTTGAATTGCATCAAACCTATAAGGCAGGTCTATTTCTGGTGAGGGCCTATACGGAATGGGATAAAAATTTTGGGGATGATTTCATATTCAGTACATACATACATGTGTTTTCATCATCTACTGATAAGAATGAAGCCCCCATAAAGAATGTTTCCCTAATAGAGGTGCAAAAAGGGGAATTCAAACTTACAGCAACACTTGAACCTCATTTAATAGATGCGAAACATCAAAACAAACTTAAGGTTTACATAGGGTATGACGAAAGGAAGGATTCGCTGGTCATAAAAAAGAGTAAAGTCAACACCTATCAATTGATACATTCTGTACCGTTTAATGCGAGTTTTGTAGAACTTACCTTAGTAACTGATAATCAAGTTCGTTACGCAGAAACTGTGGCACTTGACGAAAAGCTTCTGGAGGTACAGTTTTTTCCTGAAAGCGGTGAAATGGTACATGGGTTGATGAACAAAATAGCTTTCAAGGTTTTGGATTATTCTGGAAAAGGTACATATGCAGCAGGAGAGATTGTCGATGAAAATGACCAAGTTGTTACCACTTTCAATAGTAACTCAAAAGGAATGGGGGCTTTTTTTATTCGGGCAAACCGCATTAAAACGTACTATGCTAGAATTACCTCTTTGCCCGATGAGCCCTTTTCAATGAAATATCCGTTGCCGAAGGTTGTTCACAATGGAAGTATTCTTTCAATAGGTAAAGTGGGTGAAAATATCAGGATCAAGGCTTCCTCCAACTATAAGAAAACTGACAGTGTTTATATACAGGTAAGTAGCAGGGGAATTGGCCATTATCTTATTGAAGGTAAGTTAAAAGGAGGGTATCTCATCACCCAGCTACCAGCCAAGGATTTTCCCGAGGGCATTCTGGCATTTACGATGTTGGACCATAATAAGCTGCCAACGGCAGAGCGGCTTTATTTTAACGAATTGCCAAGTAATAAGCTGAACATAGAACTTAGGACCGATAAGGCCAGTTACGGACTACGCGAAAAAACCGAAATGGAAGTACAAGCTCTCGATCAAAATAGGCAGGTTGTAAATACCAATCTATCCATACTTATTATGAATAATGACCAAATGGGCGAGATCCAAAGCCGGCGTTCGAACATCCTGTCCTATTTTTTATTGGATTCTGAATTAAGGGGTCATATTGAAGATCCAGGGTATTATTTCAATCCTGATAATCCGGATAGGGTTAGTGACTTGGATGTGCTATTACTGACACAAGGTTGGCGAAAATACAATTATGCCGACGCAGGTTGGGACGTTCCGCTTTTTCAACCTGAACAGTCCCTTCAGCTAAGTGGAACCGTAAAATCTATTTTTTCTAAAAAAAAGCAGCTTAGTGGAGTTGGCCTGAACATGATGACCTTTGGGGAATCCTCTTCTTTTTATAGTCAGGAAACCGATAGCCTGGGGCGTTTCAAATTTCAATTGATGGATGAATATGGCCCACCGATAAAGGCGCTGATACAGAGTTCAAACAAGTCTGGCAAGAAGAGAAATTATACCATTGATTTAGATGAAACAAAAGCACCGGAAATAATAATCGACCCCAGAAGGTCCATTAAGAAGTTGGATAGTGTGGTTTATCTAATTGCTGAAAAGCATAGGACACGGGAAACAATTGAGGATTCCTACAAACCTAACCATGGGGTAACAGAGCTAGATGAAGTCGTTGTTGAAGGCCAAAAGCTGACCCCTCAGCGGAAGAAAGTAATAGATGCTTACGGTGAACCGGATGTAGTGATTCAGGGAACCGAGATCTGGGAGAAAGAAAAAAAATGGTCCTATGGTCTGTACAGTGTGTTGTTGTTCAATTATCCGAAAGAGATAAGTATTGAGCAGTTTCCAGATGGTTTTATGTTGGCCCATATCAATGGAGGTGGGACGACATTGGTGGTTATTGATGGAATACCTGTTATGGATTTCCAATATCCCTTGATACCCAGTATTCCACCCTCTGAGGTCAAGAGCGTGGAACTTATAAAATATATCAAGAATTTCACCAAATTATATATGACCGTTTTTCCAGATTTTGATCTTAGAACTATGCCTAAAATTGGAAGTGTTATAGCCATATTTACACATGCGGGTAAAGGTCTTTCGGGGGTACATAAGACCAAAGGGCTTTCACAAACCCTAATCCCCGTATTTTCCCCAACACGCCAATTTTATGTTCCAAAATATGATAAGCCTGATCCAAAAACACAATTTATACCCGATCTTCGATCATTGATACATTGGGAACCACTTGGTGATGTAGATAGTAACGGCAAATATGTGACATCGTTTTATAACGCGGACATCCCAGGGGAAATGCGGGTCGTGGTAGAGGCTATTTCTGA
>JAAETN010000062.1 GCA_024228355.1 Maribacter sp.
AAATATCTATTAGAACCTTTAGACATTGAATCTTCTAATTGGGTACGATTTGAATCAGGTTTGATTTCGGCAGACGGTGGTTTAGAAATTACACCAAGAGCTATGGCAAAAATTGGTGTGACATTTCTAAATGACGGGATTTGGAATGGTAAACAGATAATTTCTGAACAATGGGTCGAATATAGTGCCACCACATTTCCTGGCAACAATAGGATAAGAATTCCAGGTACTGATGCAGGGGTAAATGGTTATTCCTATTCGTGGTGGACAAAACAATATTCTCATTCAGGTAAAGAAATTAATATGTATTATGCCGCTGGTTGGGGCGGACAATACATAATGGTTTTCCCCGAATTAGATATGGTTGTTGTTTTCACCGGTGGCAATTACACATCGGAAACAACTGCATTTACGATACTTGAAAAATTTGTTTTACCAGCTATTGAATAATCGATGAAATACTTTTTGAAACACACCTAACCCCGCGTTAAGCTGACCCGCCTTCGGCTCAGGTATGCGGCGCGATTTTTTGGTCAGTTTTTTCAGGGTAAAATTAGGTTGCGTTCACAAAGTCGGCGGGCAGCTTACGCAATTCGTTATATTGCTTATTTTGGAGAAAGGCGCAATAAGGAGCAATAAAATCGAAAACGAAAAGTTTTTTTGGAGGGGGATTGTAAGTTATTGTATAATGCAAAGAGCATTGAGTGATAG
>JAAETN010000063.1 GCA_024228355.1 Maribacter sp.
ATCGATAACCTCCTTTGGCTAATGTAATAATAGCCTGTTGCAATTGTCTTTTTTCAGGTATGGTTAGATTAGAAATTTCTAAAAACGCCTCTGGTGCACCTTTCGCAGCGATAATACGATTTCCTAAGACATCCTCAAAAATATGTGTCATCATGGGGGGATTGCCCCCTAGGGGGTATTCGTGCACCATTTTGAATTTTTGCCGTTCATCGGGTTGACATATTTCGGAATAAGCATCATGAAGGGCTATTTCCATACGATCAAACGGAATGGGTTCACTGGACCACATGGCCAATTCCAAAAGTTCTTTTTCCTGGGCATCAAACGCATCTTTCGGATTTGAAATTTTATTGGAGCGCATTACAAATAGTTTTGCCAAATCCATTTCGTTTTTGGTTATGGTTCCCGTCTTATCAACGCATATAACGGTAGCGCTGCCCAAAGTCTCTACCGTTTTCATCTGCTTAACAACTATTCCCATTTTCATTAATCGCCATGATCCCAAGGCCATGAAGGTGGTAAATGCCACTGGGATTTCTTCTGGGAGAATACTCATGGCCAGGGTAAGGGCCTTGAGCAGACTGTCTAGAACATTGTGTGAATTAGTATAATTTATGCCCCAAACTATCAGAAAAACCACAATTCCTGCCGCAGCCATTCTTTTTACAAAATTATTAATCTGAATTTCCAGCGGTGTTCTTTCCTCTGTAATGGTTTCTAGGCTTTTTCCAATTCTTCCTAAAAAGGTATCATTGCCTATTGCAGTAATTAGGGCAATGGCCAATCCGCTTACTACTGTTGTACCGCGATAGATTTCATTTTCATCCTTTGCTTTGTCTTTATATACTGATAAGGACTCTCCTGTTAGTATGGCCTCATCCACAGAAAAATCGTTGGAATGTATAATAGTACCATCAGCAGCAATGGTTACCCCTTCCTCAACCATAAGACTATCCCCGATGACAACATCCTCAATGACTATTTTTTCGACCTTACCATTTCTAATCACATTGCAATGGGGTTGGCTAAGTACCTTTAATTTTTCAAGGGCATCACGACTTCTGGAATCTTGGTAAAGTGAAATCGCCGATACCAATAAAATGGCCGCTGCCAGAAAAATACCATCCCCAATATTGCCCACAATAAAGTAGATACTGGATGTTACCAGAAGTAGGATGACCATAGGTTCTTTGATCAAGCTTGTGATTAGCTTGAAAAAAGTATTTTCTTTTTTATAAAAAAGTTCGTTGCGTCCATATTTTTTTCTGGAGAGAAGAACTTCTTCGGTGGTCAATCCTATTACGTTAAAATTTGCTATGGACATATTTGTAAACTGATTATTCCAAAAAGTATTCCCGGTAGCGACCCAACGGGTTTAGAAATCAATGCCGATCCTGCAGGAACTTCACTAATTATATGAATCAAAATCAGCAACATTCAAATGAATATTGAATCTATTCTTTCATCTTGACAATTCATTCTGGTATTTGTATAAATACCACATTCCCCATAACCCATATAAAATTATTAATGACAATATAATGGGGAAGGACACATATTTTTCGGGATGCAAGATTATAACGTCTCTACCAATATAAATTGCGTACAAATGTACTAACGGCCAATATACCGATATTGCGCAACTGGCGAGCATCGCATAAACTCCCCATTTTGTTCTTTTTAGCAGACCGATTATACCAAATAGTAATAACGGAATATATACGATTGTATCTGCAAAAGCGAATCCCTTTGCAAAGGCGATACCAACTTCAGTCACTTCTTCAACTGACTCTTGTAAGCCAAGATCAACTGCAGCTTGGTAGTTGATCAACGAAAAGGTCTGACCTGATATTAAAAATAGCATCAACAGTACACTAGTAATGATTAGAATCTTAAGTCCTAAGTCTCTTTTGTTGTCCATTGCCTTAACTTTTTTCGTCAATTATTGGTACTAAGTCAATTAATGCGAATATTCGGGCATTTCTAGATAGCTATGGTATATAGGATTGAAAACCTTAGTTAGCATCCACCACGCTGCCTGAGCCAGTTATGGTCGAGTTTACAGTAGGATTTCCCTTGTAAAAAATTGTTCCAGTTCCTGTTATTGTAACATTCAGTTCATCATTGACAAACAATTCGGCATCACCAACTCCTGTGATATTAACATCGCAAGTATCAGTATTTAATCCAAAAGCCTTAATATCTCCTACGCCAGTAAGTGTAATATCCAAGGTTTTAGTTGATCCCATTAAATTAAAATCACCTACTCCGGTCAATACAATCTTAAGTTCATTGGCGTCAAATTCATTTTGAGCAACAATGTCCCCTACACCTGTCATAGTGAGGCTTTTGATTTCCGGGATAGTTATATGTACTTTCATGGCTTGGGCAATATTCACGCATCGATTCAGCTGTAGTCTCAATTCACCATTGACAACTTCGGTTTTTATCTCGCTAAGAATATTTGGCTGAGCCTCGATGATCACATCTTCCTTAGTCCCTTGTGTAATAAGAATATCTGCAAAAATAGTACTGGCAATACTGTGGAAGTCATCCAAAACCCTGTTTTCAGAAACAATTGTTCCCTGGCCCTGCAGACAATTATTAGAGGAATTATCAGGATAATTGATATTGACATCACTGGTACATGACATTGAAAGTAAAAAGATTGCTGGGAACAGCAGTTTTTTAATTTTCATTACCGTGTAAATTGCTGCTTTCATCTTTACAGTGTTTTTTGTTCAATTTTATCCGAATGTATAGATATGTCCGCTTAATTAAAATGATTTGCATCACGCTTAGGACGATTTTAAAGGATCCAAACTGTTGCATTTCCATTAATATTGAAAATACTTGAATTACTGATCAAAGTCATTTAGTATGATTTAAAGTGGTGCTATCTTTCCTAACATTAATGAATGTAGGGGGCTTACAAAATAGCAAACAGCATGTATGAAAACTTTAAGGAATAATACTTGTCAGAGTTGCGGCATGCCAATGGTTGAATTAACCGATTTTGGCACGAACAAAGATGACAGCGCAAACACCGAATATTGCCGGTACTGTTATAAAGAGGGTGATTTTACAGATCCCGGTATCACCATGGAACAAAAGATTGAAAAGAACATAACTTTAGCCGAGAAAATGGGTATGACCGGGGAAGATGCCACGGCCCTGGCAAATGCCACAATTCCTAAACTAAGGCGATGGAAGCAATCTAATGTAGGTAATAAACATATAAAAAAATGAAACCACCTATATCCCGTTTTTCTTTCTTTCAAATTTTACAAGGTTTGGAAGGTGTGATTATTATAATCGCATGCTATATAACCTTTTTCCTGAAACCTCTTCGTAATCATTGGGGACTCAGAAAGGAGGAAGCAAATCGTAAATTACCCGGAGATGGGTTGGTCGACCTACCGAAGACAAAATTCACACATGCAGTCAATATTAATGCTCCAGCAGAATTTGTTTGGCCTTGGATAGCACAAATTGGTCAAGGGCGAGGCGGATTTTATACCTATGAGGCCTTGGAGAATTTGATTGGGCTCAATATCTACAATTCTGATGTCGTGCTACCCGAATTTCAAAATCCCAATATCGGGGATATCATTCCATTTGGTCCGGATGGCGGTTATCCGCTTGTTATTTGTGAAGAGGGTAGCGCCATGGCCATAGAGACTAGCCTTAATCTAGAAATAAATAGAGATTATGACCCCTATGTTTCCACACCAGAAAAATATTTACACCTTTCTTGGCTTTGGTATGTGGAAGCTTTAGACGGGAACCATTCTAGATTCATTTCAAGGAATAGGGTTGATTTTGATCCATCATTCAAAGCCAAGTTGATTTTTAGATTTTTGAGCGAGCCGATAATTTTTGCAATGGATCGGAAAATGTGCTTGGGCATTAAAAAAAGGGCGGAACATTTTTACAAAAATAGAACGGAAATTGAATCAGTTCCATGTTAGGTCTAAAGTACTCTTATCTCTCCATAAAATCTTAGTTCCAAATTGAGCACCCTCCCGATTTGAAATCCGATATAACCAACGGCGATTCTTATTGCTGGGATAACCAATCCGTAGTTTTTTAATTTCCGTAGGAACTAATCGCAAGGAGACTAGGTGGCCATTGGCAGTATCAATAGTTACAAAATACATAAACCCAAGATTCGCTTTATACGATTCGTGACCACGGATGCCCTCATAATCGTTCAGAAAATCACCACATCCATATATAATTGGTTTGTTTTTGTAGATTTCTATGCCCAGTGGGTGATGTGAAGAATGACCGTGAATAATATCCACGCCCGATAGGTCAATAAGATTATGTGCAAAGTCACGATGTGAATTGGGAATGGAATACCCCCAATTGCTTCCCCAATGTATGGAGGCCACTACTACATCATAAGGCTGCTTATATTGAGTAATTTCTCGATTGATATACTTTACTGTTTCAATTGACAGATCATCAAGTAAATTAACTCCTGCTTTGCTTTTGGTTGCCTTCCAGTTATGTGGGATTCCACTGGAATTTAAACCGAAAGAAAATACAAGCACCCTGCTGTTACCTTTTCTTCTCAAAATACTTGGTGCTTTTCCCTGATCTATATTTCGACCGGCACCACAGTAATCAATTCCAACTTCTTCCAAAGTTTCTAGAGTTTCGAACAACCCCTCTTGGCCCCAATCCAAAACATGGTTGTTGGCTAAAACGCAACAGTCGATTTTGACCATGGAAAGGCAGGGAATATTTTCTGGATGCATCTTGTAATTAATCCCTTTGTCAGCATAAGCATTACTACGGGTTATACTGGTTTCCAAATTGATGATTCGGATATCAGCATCTTTGATGGTTTTTAGGACATCGCCCCAGATGTATGCATAA
>JAAETN010000064.1 GCA_024228355.1 Maribacter sp.
AAGTGAAAATTAAATATTGCTGTTTTAGTGTGAAGGCAATTTCATTTATAAATGCATTTTAAGAGCAAGTGCATAGATGCAGAAATAGCAGCATAATTGCGAAATCCAACAAAGAAGGCATCTTTGATACATTTAGGAAATTAAAATTGGGGCTTCGTTTAATGAAATGTGTAGCCCCAAAGTACGAAAGGGAGCATTTGTGAAAGCCAGGGCAAATAATATTGGCAAGTGGTCTGGGGTAACTCGGCACCTTAACAAGTCGCCCAACAAGGACGCACAAAAAGCGTGCGCCTGTTGGCTAAAACGTTAAATTAACAAGGTAGTCATGGACCAAGATCAGAAATCAGCATACAGAAATCTACTCCAAGAAGCCGAGCAAAAAATAGGTGAAGGCTACGATAAAACATTAATCGCTTTATCTGGCGGTGCGTTAGCGATTTCAGTGACATTCATAAAGGAAATTGTCGGATCAAGTAAAATAATAGAAAAAGCTTTTCTTGGCCTTGCTTGGGGGTCTTGGGCGCTAAGTCTTACATCTCTGCTATTCGCATTCTATTTTGGTAGTCTAGCTTACAGATATGCTATAAAAGCATTAGACCAAGACAGGCTTGATAACACCAACCCTGGAGGGCTGTTCTCTACGTTAACTCGTTGGCTAAACGCCATAGGTGGCATTAGTTTTTTGGTTGGGGTAGCTGCCTTTCTATACTTTTCTTATAAAAATACAGGGGTCTAAAATGCCAAAGAAGCCACGTCCGAGTCCACAGCCACAACCGCGCCCGGAACCTAGACCTACACCAAACAATACTCCTGATCGTAAAGATTATGTCGTTACGCCACCGCCACCGCCGCCACCACCAAAGCGTCGGGGTAATTAAATTTAACAAGGCCAGCCAGAGGGATGTCAAAACCGCCGCTTTGCTTTGGTTTTGCCACCCCTGCTGGCGGCGTTAGGGTTTGTAATGAATAGAACAGTAAAAATTACGATAAGCGTTGTTCTCATAGCAGTATTTGTAGTTTCTACATTAGCAACAGACTCTTGCGAAGGGCCACTACATACAATATTTGACGGTATATTTGATACTACATGGTGTTATCAAGAATATGATATTTCGGTGGTTCCAGATAAGCCTTTCTTTGCATGGCCAAAAAAAGACATTCTAATGCTGTTTGGTATTGCCTTAGGTGCATTGAGCCTGGTTAGTATATG
>JAAETN010000065.1 GCA_024228355.1 Maribacter sp.
GTGAAAGAAGAGATCGTAAATCCTTTTGATCATGCTACGATATTCAATAAAAATACACCACATTTGGAATTGGCCAAGGAATTAATGGGTCGCGACCACAAGGTTATTTTAGCGGATTACCAGCCAACGAGTGAAAATATGGTTGTTGATTTCGCTGCAAAGATCAAGGCTAGGCTTCCAAAAAATATAACATTACATTCTTTAAAACTTCAAGAGACCGAGACTTCATTTGCAGAATGGTATGCCTCCGACAATCAGTCTGATAGTACAGATGGGGGGAATTCTTATCTTTACATTTAAATGTCGATCATCAATATTCCGGAAGGCAAAAAAATCTACTTCGCCAGTGACAACCATTTGGGAGCCCCCACAATGAAGGAAAGCTTGCCTCGTGAAAAAAGGTTTGTTTCTTGGTTGGATACGGTTAAAAAGGATGCGGCAGCGATTTTTCTGCTTGGTGACCTATTCGATTTTTGGTTCGAATATAAAACCGTTGTTCCTAAAGGATTCACACGAACTTTGGGCAAGCTCGCTGAAATCACGGATGCAGGAATCCCTGTTTATTTCTTTGTGGGCAATCATGATCTTTGGATGAACGGCTATTTTGAGGAAGAATTGAATATTCCTGTTTTTCACAAACCTCGACTGTTCACTTTTAACAACACTTCTTTTTTTATTGGTCATGGCGATGGCCTTGGACCTGGTGACAAAGGGTTTAAACGCATGAAAAAAGTATTCACAAATCCAGTATCCAAATGGTTTTATAAATGGCTGCATCCAGATTTGGGAGTAAAATTGGCCCAGTATCTTTCCCTTAAGAATAAATTGATTTCCGGAGACGAGGACATTAAATTTTTAGGGGAGGATAAAGAATGGTTGGTACAATACTGCAAGCGAAAACTAGAACAAGACCATTATGATTATTTTGTCTTTGGTCACCGGCATTTACCCCTGGAAATTGATTTGAACAATAAATCAAAGTATGTAAACCTTGGGGATTGGATTTCGCATTATACCTATGGCGAGTTTGATGGTGAAAAGCTGTCCTTGAAAAAGCACAAAACCTAAATTGTTATCTCAACCCTATTGTTTTCAGGGTCTAAAACCACACTTTCATAATAACCGTCCCCAGTTGTTCTTGGTTCACTAATTATTTTATTCCCCGCCTTTTTTAATTCCTCGGTAAGTTCATCCACTTTTTCCGAGGACCCAACAGCAACGGCAAAATGAACGATGCCAATATGCTCATCCACTCCATTTAATTTTTGGGCAATATCAGGTCTATGCATCAATTCCAATCTAGGGCCGTCATCAAAACTCAAAAAATAGGATGTAAACTTTTTTAACGGATTGTGATATTTATTAGCTGTAATGGCGCCAAAATAAGTTTCATAAAATGCCCTCATTTGTTCAAGATCTTTCACCCAAATCGCCAAATGTTCTATTTTCATGTAAGTTGACTTATTTTATATCCCTTAGTTTTAATTGCAAATATATATTGCCGTTCCATTCGTTTTCCTCAATCGAAAATGCAGCACTGAAAGTTTTGCCGTTTTTTATATGGGGCAACTTATCCCCAAGATTAAAACCAATACCACCTATAGGTTGTGATCCATTTTGGGTGACCGATATTTTAAGGTGCTTTTCATCCTCACCAACTCCCTTGGCATAACCGGTATCCTTCAAATTTTCTGCCATAAAAACAGGAGCCATGTTTCCTGGTCCGAAGGGTGCAAACTGTTTCAGGATCCGTAGTAATTTTGGGTTTATTTGATTTAAAGGGATTATTGCATCAACCTTGATTTCCGGTATTAACAATTGAGGGTCAATAGTATCGGAGACCACCTTTTCAAATTGATTCTTAAACCCTTCAAATTGATCCTCTAACAGGGTAAGTCCGGCTGCGTATTTATGGCCTCCAAACTGCTCTATATGTGCAGCACATGCGTGCAGCGCGTTATATACATCAAAACCTTTTACGGAGCGGGCTGAGGCAGCCAATTTATCCCCACTTTTGGTAAAAACCAAGGTGGGTCTATAATAAGTCTCAGTTAGTCGCGAGGCAACGATGCCTATTACCCCTTTGTGCCAGGTTTCTTTGTAAACCACTGAGGTAAATCGTTTTTCCTCCTTGTTTTCAGTTATCTGAACCAAAGCTTCTGCCGTTATTTCCTGATCTAGGTTTCTTCTGTCGAAATTGAATTGTTCTATTTCCTTGGCAATAACTTCCGCCTTTTCCAAGTTGGTTTCGATAAGTAGATTAACTGCGTGTTGTCCATGCTTCATGCGGCCAGCTGCATTTATGCGTGGGGCAATGATAAATACCACATCGGTTATGGTAAGCTCCTTTTTTTTGATTTGATCGATGATGGCCTTAAACCCAATTCTCGGATTAGAATTAATAACCTGTAGACCAAAATAAGCCAGTACTCTATTCTCGCCCGTAATCGGAACAATATCAGCACCAATGGCCGTAGCCACCAAGTCCAAATACGAAATTAAATCGTCAATGGTCTTACCTATATTTACAGCTAAAGCCTGAACCAATTTAAATCCTACTCCGCAGCCACAAAGTTCGTCATACGGATAGGAGCAATCATCCCTTTTAGGGTCCAAAACCGCAATGGCGTCAGGCAGTTGATCTCCTGGTCTATGATGGTCACAAATAATGAAATCTATGCTTTTCTCCTTGGCATAGGTTACTTTGTCGATAGCCTTAACACCACAATCCAAGGCAATGATCAGCGAAAATTCATTATCCTCGGCAAAATCAATTCCTTTAAATGAAATTCCGTACCCTTCGTCATATCTGTCAGGAATATAAGTGGCAACGTTGGGATAATGCTGCAACAAATAGGATGAAACTAAGGCTACCGAGGTGGTGCCATCCACATCATAATCGCCATAAACCAGAATATTTTCGTCATTGGCCATGGCCTTTTCAATTCGGGCAACAGCCAAGTCCATATCTTTCATTAAAAAAGGATCATGAAGATCAGATAATTCTGGCCGAAAGAATTTTTTAGCTTCGTCGTAGGTAGTAATTCCCCGTTGTATCAATAATTGTGCTACCAAACCATCGACTTTGAGTACTTTCAAAAGTTCCTCTATTTGTTTTGGTTCAGGTTTGGGTTTTAGGGTCCAACGCATAGTATTATGTTTTCGTCTTTGCGAATCCCGAAAATTCGGGATGAAGCAATCTCCCATTAAGAAACATTCGTAAAAAAGATTGCTTCGTCACTTTGTTCCTCGCAATGACTTCTATTTATTCGCTATGATGAAAAATCGTTCTATTTTCCATTTTGGCAAATTGCCGGAACATTTCAAAAACACCACAATACTTCTCCACGGAGAGGTCAACAGCGCGTTGTAGTTTCTTTTCGTTCAAATTACTTCCATAAAAATGGTACTCGACTACAACGGCATCATAATATTTTGGATGCTCATCGGTCATATTGGCAATGGTATCTATTTGAAAAGTAGCTACATCCAACTTCATTTTTTTAATAAGTGATGCTACATCCAAACCTGAACAACCAGCCAAAGCAGAAAGCATTAATGATTTTGGTCTTAATCCATCACTTTCATCAGCGTCTTCTATTTTAAACGAATTGCCTGATGTGTTGTTGCTTTCAAAGGCCATTCCGCCTAACCATTTGGTTGTGATATGATTTGTTGTCCCCATAATTTTTCGTTACTTGTGAAGAATAAAAATACAATATAAAAACTATACCCATGCCCCTTGTACAACCTCTTGACCCCAATCATGATGCCGAGACCAAAAAGCTCGCCGAATTCTTTAATGAAACACTCGGTTTCTGTCCAAATTCGGTCTTGACGATGCAACACAGACCTGCAATTTCGAAGGCTTTCATCAACCTTAACAAAGCTGTCATGGCTAATGAAGGTAGGGTTTCCTCGGCCTTAAAGCGTATGATCGCTTGGGTCAGCAGTAACTCTACTGGTTGTCGCTATTGTCAGGCACATGCCATACGTGCTGCAGAACGTTATGGGGCTGAACAGGAACAATTGGACAATATTTGGGAGTTCAGGACCCATTCTGCTTTTTCAGAAGCCGAAAGAGCGGCATTGGAGTTTTCTTTGGCTGCCTCTCAGGTACCGAATACGGTTGATGCAGAAATCAAAGAACGATTGTACAAATATTGGAATGAAGGTGAAATTGTTGAGATGATGGGTGTTATATCCCTATTTGGTTATCTAAACCGTTGGAACGATTCTATGGGGACCACTATTGAGGATGGGGCCATTGAAAGTGGCAATCAGTACTTAGGTGGGTACGGTTGGGAAAAAGGGAAACATGGAGGTGGAGAGTATTAGATTTTTGAATAGTTGACATTTTAACTTATTTGACAGTTGTATGTCATTTCAAACGAACTTCATGAGGAGAAATCAAATACCCTGGTGAATTTTAATAGTCTATTCACCATTTGTAATCTCTGAAATCCGTCGCTGTAGTTCAGGCGCAACCCTTTCCTCAAACCAAGGGTTCTTCGTCAACCAAAATCGATTCCGGGGTGAAGGATGGGGTATTGGTAAAAATTTCGGCAAATAGGATTCGAAAGAAGCCACCGTTTCAGTAAGTGTTCTTTTAGCAGCTTTGCCCAAATAGTAGTTTTGCGCATACATACCTGTTAAAATTACCAATTCTAAATTGGGCATTTTGTCCAGCATAGGTTCGTGCCATAGTGGAGCGCATTCGGTTCGCGGTGGTAAATCACCGGATTTACCTTTTCCGGGATAGCAAAATCCCAATGGGACCAAGGCAATTTTTGATTCGTCATAGAAAACCTCATTGGTTATTCCCAACCATTTTCTCAATTGTTTGCCGCTAGGGTCGTCCCAAGGCACTCCCGTTCTATGAACCTTAGTTCCAGGTGCTTGTCCGATAATTACGATTTTAGAATTTGAATGTGCAGCCACAATAGGCCGAGGTCCAAGTGGCAAATAGGCTTTGCATACCTCGCAACCTCTTATTTCTGAAAGTAGTTTTTGCATTATTTCTTCCCTGAAACTACAATTACAATTTCCCCTTTAAGTGGTTTTTCAGTATAATGTTGAAGCACTTCCTTAACAGTTCCTCGAATTGTCTCTTCATAAAGTTTGGTCAATTCGCGCGAGACTGAAATCAACCGATCTTCGCCAAAATATTCAGCAAATTGGGTAAGCGTTTTCAATAGCTTATGGGGTGATTCGTAAAAAATCATGGTGCGCGTTTCTTCGGCCAAAAGCTTCAATCTGGTCTGTCTTCCTTTTTTTACTGGAAGAAATCCCTCAAAAACAAATTTATCATTAGGCAAACCACTATTTACCAAGGCTGGCACAAAGGCCGTTGCGCCCGGGAGGCATTCAACTTCAATGTCGTTTTCCAAACATGCCCTTGTCAATAAAAACCCTGGGTCTGAAATAGCAGGAGTACCTGCATCCGAAATCAAGGCAATATCTTCCAAACCATTTTTTAGTCGTTTTACCAGCGTATCAACCGTTTTATGCTCGTTGTGCATGTGATGGCTTTGCATGGGCGTGTTGATTTCATAATGGTGCAATAATTTACCACTTGTTCTGGTGTCCTCAGCCAAAATTAAGCCAACTTCCTTAAGGACCTTAATAGCCCGCAAGGTTATATCCTCAAGATTCCCAATTGGAGTAGGCACAATGAAAAGTTTACCCATACCTATATTTTAATTTCTTACTTTCTTTCCTAAGAAATAAGATGCGAGCAATAATACCAAGGCCATCAAAGCACCAAATTGTTCGCCATCACCAACCATTACATGCGCAAAGAATGCCAAAATAAAATTAAAGAAGAATCCGGCATAAGCCCATTCCTTTAAATTGCCACCTATATTACCTAATATTACTATCAGCCCTAAGATTTTTAAGGTTGCGAGTGGATAAATAATATATGTTGGGAAACCCAAGGCAGTAAAAACTTTTACAATTTCAGCATGATTGAAAAAGTACATCCCAACTGAAAATAGTACTAGAAGTGTCAACAATACAGTGGCGATCCAGTAGATTATCTTTTGTGTTTTCATTGAATTTATCGTTTTGGGAAAATTAAAGGTAGACAAAAAAGACCAATACAAAATAAAAAGGCCCCACTACTATGTGAGACCTCAATCCTAAATTTTTTTTGAAGAATTCTAAGAAAACTTACGTTCTATCAAAGCCATTAAACGTTCTTCATATTCCTCTTTCCCATCCCAATTATTATAATCGGGCTTAACCATGTTCTTGATAAACGCAATTGAACGCTCTTCGGTATCAATAGTATTTAACTGGGATAAAACGCGATTATAATCTTCCGCACTTTCGTTGAATAGATGTTTTACAAAAGCCAAACGGTTATTTAAGTCTATTTTCAACTCCTTTTCGGCCAATTTATCATTTAACGATTTTACCTTTTCTTCTTTACTTGCTGCAGTCCCGGTTTGAGGCTCAAAAAGTTCTTTATCGTTCTTTATTAAATTGGGTTTAGCCATAAATTCGGCCAAAACCTCATCGACAGCAGCATCATTGGGCATTTCGGAAACCATATCCTTTATGGTCTGCATCCCTGGTGTAATAATATCCTCCTCATGGGGGTTACTTTCAGGAACAGATGAATCGACATTTAAAACGGCATTGGCCATTTTCTCAAATTTGGCTGCAATCACATTTTTTGAAACATCTACTTCAATGTCGTTCAACTTATCTTCTATAAATTTTAATACGGCCAATTTCTCATATAAATTTTTTGAGGCCTCGTATAATTCTGTGATCTCGTTTAAACTCCTTGAGGTAATGATGTCGGTGGACATTTTCACCAATTCCTCTTTCAATTTTCTTTTCATCTCTTTTGTTTTATCCTTTACGGAAAAGGTGAGTCTTTTTTAATAACTTTATAATTCTTATAAATAAGAACGAAAAAACACCTTATTTTCGTCTAAAATTACAAAATGTTTCTCGAAAATACTGTTAATCATAAGGAACAATTCGGCTGGATAGAAGTTATCTGTGGCTCGATGTTCTCTGGTAAGACCGAGGAATTGATCCGCAGGCTAAAGCGGGCCCAATTTGCCAAACAAAAAGTTGAAATTTTTAAACCAATGGTAGATCAAAGATACCATGAAGAAATGGTGGTTTCGCATGACGCCAATGAAATACGCTCCACACCTGTTCCAGCAGCAGCTAATATCCGAATTTTGGCCGATACATGTGATGTAATTGGTATTGACGAAGCCCAATTTTTTGACGATGAAATTGTAACTGTCTGTAATGATCTTGCCAATAAAGGAGTTCGTGTAATCGTTGCCGGTTTGGATATGGATTTTAAGGGTAACCCTTTTGGCCCAATGCCGGCACTTATGGCCACCGCCGAATATGTAACCAAAGTACATGCCGTATGCACTCGAACAGGCAATCTGGCGAACTATAGTTTCAGAAAGGCCAAGAATGATGATTTGGTCCTTTTAGGGGAAACCGGAGAATATGAACCTTTGAGCAGGGCTGCGTATTATAAAGCAATGCTCAAGGAAAGGGTCAAAGGAATTAATGTCGATGTTGAGGAAATACCCCAAGCTAAAAAAAATCCCAATGCTTAGGACTTTGGAAACTGTTTTAGAGATTGATCTGAATGCTCTTGAACACAATTACAATTATCTACGTTCCAAATTAAAACCAAAAACCAAGTTTTTAGGAGTTGTTAAAGCCTATGCCTATGGTTCAGATGCCAATAAAATAGCTCAAAAACTTGAAGCTCTCGGAGTTGAATATTTTGCGGTCGCTTATGCGAAAGAAGGTGTTGCTCTGCGAAAGGCAGGAATAAAAAAGCCAATAATGGTATTGCATCCACAGCCCATAAATTTTGATGAGCTGATAAATAATCGCTTGGAGCCAAGTCTATACTCTCCAAAGATTCTCCGGGAATTTTACGAAGCCGCAAAACGCAATAATCAAGAAAAGTATCCCGTGCACCTAAAATTCAATACAGGTTTGAACCGACTTGGATTTAGGGAAAATGATGTTCAATATATTATAGATTATCTCGATGGGAGAAACGAAGTAATGGTGGCGTCAATCTTTTCGCATCTAGCCGCCTCTGACGACACGAATGAGAGGACATTTACGCAACAACAAATCACAACATTTGAAAAAATTGCAAAAGAGGTCGATCAAAAAATAGGACGTACCTCGTTTAAACACCTGTTAAATACCTCTGGTATTATCAACTATCCAGAAGCACAATTTGATATGGTTCGAAGCGGTATTGGTCTATACGGATTTGGAAATGACAAAAAAATCGATGCAGAACTAAAACCCATAGCCACTTTAAAGACCATCATTTCCCAATTACATAAAATAGAACCTGATGAAAGTGTAGGCTATAATAGGGCATATACTTCAGATGGTTATAGAACAACGGCCACCCTGCCAATTGGGCACGCCGATGGTATTGGAAGGCAATACGGAAACAGTAAGGCATTTGTAAATGTTAAAGGCCATTTGGCGCCAATTATAGGCAATGTTTGTATGGATATGATCATGATCGATGTTACGAACATTGACTGTAAGGAAGGGGACGAGGTGATTATTTTTGGGGAAAATCCAACGGCTGAGGAATTTGCCTCATTTGCCAACACAATATCGTACGAGCTTATAACTGGTATTTCACAGCGTGTAAAGCGTTTATATAAAGGCATTTAGATTTTTCTTTAACATATTGTTAGGAAACTTTTTTTTGATTAAATTGCGGCAACATTAATTATAACTAACTAAAAACACTTAAACATGTTAAAAGAATTCAAGAATTTTATTATGTCGGGCAATGTAATTGATTTTGCAGTTGCTGTTATCTTGGCAGGCGCCGTTGGTCTTATGGTGAACGGATTTGTAAATGATATTGTTATGCCTGTTGTTGGACATTTTGCAGGAGGAATGGACTTTGCGAACTTAAAAGTAATACTTACTGAAGCTTCAGGAGTAGAAGGAGAAGCAGGTTATGTTGCCGAAAACGCTATCCGTTGGGGTGCTTGGATCAATACCATAATCAATTTAATTATTGTTGGTTTTGTATTGTTCATAATCGTAAAAGCTTATAACAAAACTAAAACTCCTCCAGCACCAGAAGCTCCTGCAGGACCTACTGCAGAGGAATTACTTGCAGAGATTCGTGATTCTTTAAAGAAATAATTACAAGCTAAGTCCTGAAATATTAAGGCAGGACATACCGCTGCACAAAGAGTTAACCAAACCGGCCCTTTAATATAGGGCCGGTTTTCTTTTGAGAGATTTGCGAGGATAGCTTTATTATCTTAATATGTTATATTTTTAACAGATTGTTATATTTTGTATATTCATTGTGTTTTATCTTGCCCATTCATCATCCTTGAAGTACATTTGTCCCCAAATTAATATCAAATGAAACGATCTTTAACAAATTTTAAAAATACATTCACAAAAGTGAATGTTTAAAATTTTTAATGTGAGAGCGTAGCGGTTATGGGCGTTCTTAATTATTTCATTTTCCAAAATTAAAAAGATTTAAACGTATGAAAGTTGCAGTTGTAGGAGCCACAGGAATGGTAGGCGAAGTAATGCTAAAAGTATTGGCAGAGCGTAATTTCCCGATTACCGATTTATTATTAGTAGCATCGGAAAGGTCCGTAGGTAAAAAATTAAAGTATAACGGTACTGAACATACGGTAATTGGCCTCACCGATGCCGTTGCAGCTAAACCCGACATTGCCATTTTTTCGGCTGGTGGGGACATTTCTTTGGAGTGGGCACCGAAATTTGCGGAGGCAGGCTCTACTGTGGTCGACAATTCTTCGGCTTGGCGAATGGATCCTGATAAGAAATTGGTGGTTCCCGAAATCAATGCCAATGAATTGACTACAGAGGATAAGATAATCGCAAATCCCAATTGTTCTACCATTCAATTGGTGATGGCATTGGCACCCTTGCATGAAAAATACAAAATGAAACGCGTGGTTGTTTCAACGTATCAGTCCGTTTCTGGAACGGGAATAAAAGCAGTACAGCAATTGGAAAATGAAATTGCTGGGGTTAAAGGTGAAATGGCATATCCTTATCCCATTGGTCGCAATGCACTACCGCATTGCGATGTTTTCTTGGAAAATGGGTATACGAAAGAAGAAATGAAATTGGCTCGAGAACCACAAAAAATATTTGACGATAGAACTTTTTCAGTATCGGCAACGGCCGTACGAATACCGACTGCAGGTGGGCATTCAGAATCGGTGAATGTTGAATTCGTCAATGATTTTGAATTGAATGAGGTACGTCGATTACTGAATGAAACCCCTGGGGTAACAGTTCAAGATAATCCTGATACCAATACCTATCCTATGCCAATATATGCGCATGATAAAGATGAGGTATTCGTTGGCCGAATTCGTAGGGATGAAACCCAACGCAACACTTTAAACATGTGGATTGTTGCTGATAATCTTAGAAAAGGAGCAGCTACAAATGCCGTACAGATAGCCGAATATTTGGTTGAAAATAGGTTGGTTTAAATAAAGTCACAATAAATTGTGTTCATTCAAAACCTTTTGGGCTATTTAGCTTTAAAGGTTTTTTTGTGGTATTTTTAAAGCTTAATAAGCAATCAACTTATGAAAAAATTTCTCCTATATTCCGTCGTGTCTTTCCTTCTTATTACTTGCAATACAACAACAAAAAAAGAACCAATTCCTGTGAATTATCCAATAACTGCAAAAGCCGATTCAGTTGATACCTATTTCGGAACCGAAGTTCTGGATCCCTATCGGTGGCTAGAAGACGACAGAAGCCCAGAAACCGGGGCTTGGGTCAAGGAACAGAATAGTGTGACCTTTGGGTATTTGGACAAAATTCCGTTTAGGGAGGGATTAAAAAATCGCTTGGAAAAACTATGGAATTATGAAAAATTGGGTTCTCCATTCAATGAAGGAAATTATACCTATTTCTATAAAAACGACGGACTTCAAAACCAATATGTGGTTTATCGACAAAAAGGTGAGGAAGAACCTGAGGTTTTTTTGGACCCCAATACCTTCTCAGAGGATGGCACAACTTCATTATCAGGACTTAGCTTTACCAAAGATGGTTCAATGGCAGCATATCTTATTTCCGAAGGGGGGAGTGACTGGCGTAAGGCAATTGTTCTGAATCCAGAAACCAGGGAAATTGTTGAGGACACTTTAGTCGAAATTAAATTTAGTGGGGTTTCGTGGAAAGGCAATGAAGGTTTCTACTATTCAAGTTATGATAAACCCAAAGGAAGTGAACTTTCTGCTATGACCGATCAACATAAAGTGTATTATCACAAATTGGGCACACCCCAAAAAGATGATGTTGTGGTCTTTGGCGCTACAAAAGAAGAAAAACATAGATATGTTTCTGGAGGGGTAACCGAGGATAGTCGATATTTAATTATATCTGCTGCTGTTTCTACTTCTGGCAACAAACTTTATATAAAGGATTTAACCAGACCAAACAGTAAATTAGTTACAATTCTAGACCATACTGATACAGATAGTTACGTCATTGAAAATGTAGGCTCTAAGCTATATATCGTAACGAATATGAATGCTCCTAACCAAAAAATCGTAACTGTTGACGCATCAAATCCTACACCTGACTATTGGGTGGATTTTATTCCAGAAACCGAGAACGTTCTTTCGCCAAATACAGGCGGGGGTTATTTCTTTGCCGAATATATGGTCGATGCTATTTCAAAGGTTTATCAATATGATTATGATGGTGAACTAATTCGCGAGGTTAAATTACCTGGAGTTGGTAGTGCGAGTGGTTTCGGTGGGAAAAAAGAAGACAAGGAATTCTATTTTTCATTCACCAATTACAATACTCCCGGATCTTCCTTTAAATTCAATGTTGAATCGGGGGCTTACGAACAATACTGGAAGCCAGAAATAGATTTCAACCCTGAAGATTATGAATCTAAACAGGTATTTTATAACTCAAAGGATGGCACTAAAATACCCTTGATCATTACCCATAAAAAAGGGTTGGAAATGAATGGTAAAAACCCTACTATACTTTACGGTTATGGCGGATTCAACATAAGTCTAACCCCATCGTTCAGTATCGGTAATGCCGTATGGATGGAGCAAGGCGGGATATACGCTGTACCCAACCTACGTGGTGGTGGCGAATATGGTAAAAAATGGCACAAAGCCGGCATTAAGACCAAAAAGCAAAATGTATTTGACGATTTTATTGCAGCAGCAGAATATCTAATTGCCAATAGTTACACTTCAAAAGATTATTTGGCAATTCGAGGTGGAAGTAATGGAGGGCTTTTAGTAGGCGCCACCATGACTCAACGCCCTGATTTAATGAAAGTGGCATTGCCTGCTGTAGGAGTATTGGATATGCTCCGCTATCATACTTTCACCTCAGGTGCAGGCTGGGCATATGATTATGGTACTTCTGAAGAAAGTAAAGAGATGTTCGAATATATAAAAGGGTATTCTCCCGTACACAATGTAAAAGAAGGAACAGAATATCCTGCTACCTTGGTTACAACTGGTGATCATGATGATAGGGTAGTACCAGCACACAGCTTTAAATTTGCTGCAGAACTACAAGAAAAGCAAACGGGTACAAATCCGACCTTGATTCGCATTGAAACCAATGCTGGTCACGGAGCTGGAACGCCAGTAAGCAAGACCATTGAACAATATGCGGATATTTTCGGTTTCACCTTATTCAATATGGGATATGAAGAACTGCCCAATCAAGTGGTATTGAAAGAATTCAAAGAATAAAATCGGCTTGTATCAATATTTTAACATAAAGTCCGTTTCTAATTGAAACGGATTTTTATTATCCATTAATAGGACCCGCGTTATGCTACATGTTGACCATGTTTCTTTTACCTATGACAAAATTCCTGTACTAGAAGATATAAATCTTAAAGTATCGAAAGGGGAGCATGTATCAATTATTGGTGAAAGTGGTTGTGGTAAAAGTACGCTGTTGAAAATTATTTATGGGCTTTTACACGTTGACACTGGGGAAGTATATTGGGACGAAATCCAAATATTAGGACCAAATTATAATCTGGTCCCTGGAGAACCCTATATGAAATATCTTTCGCAGGATTTTGATTTAATGCCTTTTACAAAGGTTGAGGAAAATGTAGGTGAATTCCTTTCCGTTTTTGAACCTGAAAGATTAAAAGAACGTACCGCAGAGCTTTTGGAAATGATTGAAATGACTGCTTTTGCAAAAATAAAAGTGAAATACCTCAGTGGCGGGCAGCAACAACGCGTGGCCCTAGCCCGTGTACTTGCACAGCGACCACAGATATTATTACTGGATGAACCCTTTAGTCATATTGATAATTTCAGGAAAAATAGCCTAAGGAGGAACCTATTTGGATATTTAAAAGAAAAAGGCGTGTCTGTAATCACTGCTACTCATGATCATAATGATATGTTGCCATTTGCAGATACCGTGGTAGTTTTAAAGGATCATAAGATAATCGCGAAAGACACTCCTAAAAATCTTTATGAGCACCCTAATGACCTATATATTGCAGCATTGTTTAGCGAAGCAAATAAGATCCCCATTAATATTGTAAAGTCATATGCCGACACCAAACGTCGAATCATTGTATATGCCCATGAGTTCAGGGTTTCAGAAAAGTCAGGATTGGAGGTTGAGGTGAAACGATCATTTTACAAAGGCGGTTATTATATGATTGAAGGAATCTATGAAGGGAAAAATATCTATTTTAACCATTCAGCAGCCCTGGAACCACAAAGGAAAGTGTTTTTGAATATTTCCATCGAAACCATAAACCAGCGATTGAACCTTAATTCAAATGGATAAAAGTGGTCTAATACAGGAATTGAAATTTAAAGCTATAAGAAGTGGTGGTGCAGGCGGTCAACATGTAAATAAGGTTTCAAGTAAAGTTGAACTTACATTTGATGTTTCTAATTCAAATTACCTTTCCCTGATTGAAAAAGAACGCATAATAAGCAAGCTTTCAAATAGACTTACCAAGGATAGTGTACTGATTCTACAGGCAGATGAATACCGAAGTCAACACCGAAACAAGGAGCTGGTCATTAAACGGTTTATTGAAATACTGGAAGACGCCATGAAAGTTCAAAAGAAACGCAAGAAATCCAAACCCACAAAATCATCTATTGAAAAAAGACTGAAATCGAAGAAGAAAGCAGCCCTAAGAAAAGTGAACCGCCGAAAACCTGATATTAATCAATAATACCATTGCTACTTGGTTGTTTCAAATGTAGCTGTATTTGACCAATCGCTCCAATTCAAGTTTTGGTCCCTGTACCTTACCCGCCAATAATATTGTTGATTGGGGTTTAAACGTTTGGTCAACTCATCCGTTAGGTCATCACCTTGTTGACGATTGGCTTCATAATACCAATTTTCATGTTGTTTCCAACTGTCAAAAATTGGTTTTTCAAAAACACTCGAAGTTGCTATTTGCCAGTGTGAAGCAGCATGAAATGCCCCTTTATACATACTTTCAAACTCACTGGCCTTCAAAACTGTCCCGGTAAACTTCGTAGATTCATCATCAGGGCTAAGAGCTTTGGGAGCATTAGGTTTACGTTCATTCCTAAAAATGGTGATGCTATCCCTGAGTTCATTCTCCCTAAACTGCTTCTCATTGCCTCTACTTATTCGTTTTACCGTAAATTTTGGATTATTCCTTGACCCATCGACCTCTACCATTACAAATCCATATTCATCTTGTGTCACAGAGAATTCGGCGTAATCCCTTCCTTCGAATTCACCCCAATTATCAATGGCCCCACCCGCAGTTGCCACATTTACCCATAGGTGTTTATGGTCTTTTGATTGTCCTCTTGAATAACCATGGGTGTGTCCAAAAAAATGAATACTTGGTTTTCCCGTGTCAGTGCTAAAATCTTCCAACAACTTAACCACTTTTCCAGCAAAATCGGCTTCACCGGGAATCCATAATTCAGATTTGTGTGGATGGTGCAATTGTGCAAAAACAAAATCAATTGAAGATTCATCCGCAGTTTCTTTCAAGATGGTCTTTAACCATTCCAATTGAGCTGAAATATCCCTATAGCCCTCGTTTGAGTCTAAGCCAATGATACGGGTATTCCCGTAGTCTTTATAATACCAATGCTCAGCAAAAGCAGCCGTCCCATTTTCTGGAAGACTGAAATACTTGAAATAAAAACGAGAATTTCTTTCATGGTTTCCCGGAACGGGATATACCGGTATATTGGAGAATAATTTTTGCGCCGGGTCAAAAAAATGATCTTTCCATTGAGGGTATTTTGCTCCATTTTCTACCAAATCGCCTGGTATCATTACCATGGCAAGGTTATTTGGCAAGGTTCCTTCAAACTCTTTTTGCAAATATTGAAGTACCCCATCGTTTACCATTTCTGAAAATTTATCCGGGTTTTGAGAATCATATTGCATATCGCTCATCGCAACAATATTGAATGATTTCTCATCATCAGCAAAAGGAGGTGTTTTAAACTGAAATACATCTGAAATTACGTTCTCTGTCCTTACTCTATAATAATACGCCGTAAATCGTTTTAAACCCGTGATTTCAACTTCGTGAATTCTTGATTCGGTAAAGTTAATGCTATGGGACTTACCTGATGTTCTATTCCTTACTCTAGGAGTAACGCCCCATTCAACACTACTTTCTTCCCCCCTAGAGGTTTCCCAAACTACTTTTATTGAACTTGGAGTTGCGTCCTGTAAAAAAGGCTGGACTAATAATTTTGCTTCCTTCTTTTGGGCAAATGCGCTTAGCGTAGAAAACAATACCGAAAGAAATACTATTCCTATTCTCCTAATTACAAGATTTTGATGCATATTCTTAATTTACAGAGGCTATTATCAAATTTACAAAAGGAAGTCTCAATAGGTAACCGAGAGAATAATTATTTGCTAGTGGATCTGTAAGATCTTTATTTTTTCCCCATTAAAATTAATGGTATTTCCAACGGTTTTGCCTAGAAGCATAATGCCTATGGGAGTGTTTAATGAAATGCAATAATTTAGACTATCGCCTGCTTTAAACTCACCCGCTGAGATTGCCAAAAAGTAGTTGGCATTCGTTGTCTTGACCAGACTGCCCAAAGCTGCAGCACTTTTTTTGGAAGAAACATCAATTTTTTGCATTACCCGATTCAAATCTTGGACTTCGGCCAATTGTTGCCCCAATTTCTCCCTTTCCAATTGTAACATTGCCCTGCCGGTTTCATGTTTATCGCCCGCACTACTCTTGGTCTCAGAATCCAAGGCTGTTTGAAGTTCCTTTATTTGGGATTGAACACGGCTAGATCTTTCGTCAATGAATGATTGACAAAACTGATATAAGGACATTTTAAGGTCTTTTTCGCTCATTTGACAAAGATTGCTTGTAAGTATAAATGTACCACGTAATTGCTTTAAATCGTTTTGCCTCAGTCTTCGTAATGGTATAAATCAGCTAATCTGTATACCAGAAAGTTGATCATATTATTTTCACTACTGCCGTTTTGATACATTTTACGCACTTCATCCTTATTTTCTGCCTTGAAAAAGTCAAGATCATTTGATCGGAAATCACTAAAAATATTCCATGACTTAAGACCCTCCAGCATTTCCTTATGTGCGTTGTATCTTCGTATTACGGTCTCATATTCCTTTTTGAAGGCATGATCTTTTTTTAAGCCCTTATTCTGTTGCATAATATTCCAGCGGTCATATTCCGCCTTAAGGCGAACATCGGCCTGCTCTGCTTCTGAAATAATCTTAAAATATGCTCTTGACACCAAGGAATTAAATCGTTTATCAAAAAGTACTTCCATATCAATATTTGATGTAAAACGATCTTCTGCGATACCGGTATCCATGTTGGTAACATAAAGTTCAGTATTTCTTGTTTGCTTTTCGGGGTTCCCGGACAATAATGAATTCTTCCATGCTTCAGATTTTATGTACTCTTTCCATACTCGCGTATATTCGCGCTGATATTTCGTCTTTGAGGACGAACAACTTACAGGTAGTGCCAATACAAAGACTGAGCATATTCCTAATAAAATGGATCCTAATACATTTTTGGCCATAAAAACTTCTTCTTAATCATAATATTCTACATATCAAAATATTGCAAATGCAATTGCAATACAATCAATTCAAAATAAGTCCAGCAGTTATAAGAATTTTGGGGTAGATATAAGGTCAGGAAGTGGGTTCCCTTTTACCTTGGAGCAGCAATATATGAAGAAAAATGAATAATGACCACATTCTAAAATGAAAGTTCCACAAGTTCCTTTATTACATGAGCCCGAATGACTGAGATTCATGCTATAATACAATAAAACCTGACCCGATGGACATCGGGTCAGGATTCAAAATTATTCTTCAATTTCAGGATCTATAACAAAATCCTCCATGAATTTAGTGGTGTAATTACCTGCCAAGTATTCAGGATGATCCATTAGTTGCCTATGGAAAGGTATTGTAGTTTTTATGCCTTCAATTACGAATTCGTCTAAAGCACGCTTCATTTTGTTAATAGCTTCTTCCCGTGTCTGGGCCGTTGTTATCAATTTAGCGATCATAGAATCATAATTAGGGGGTATAGTGTACCCACTATATACATGTGTATCCATTCGAACGCCATGGCCTCCTGGAGCATGTAGTGTTGTTATTCTACCTGGAGATGGTCTAAAGTCATTGTAAGGGTCTTCGGCATTGATCCTACATTCAATTGAATGAAGTTTAGGATAGTAATTTTTCCCCGAGATTGGAACACCCCCGGCAACCAATATTTGCTCCCTAATCAAATCATAATCAACTACTTGTTCAGTGATAGGGTGCTCTACTTGAATACGGGTATTCATTTCCATAAAATAGAAATTTCGGTGTTTGTCCACTAAAAACTCTATGGTTCCTGCACCTTCATATTTTATGAATTCAGCTGCTTTTACGGCAGCCTTTCCCATATCTTCACGAAGCCTATCGGTCATATAAGGAGACGGGGTTTCTTCTGTTAACTTTTGATGTCTACGCTGAATGGAACAATCGCGTTCAGATAAATGACATGCTTTTCCATACTGATCACCAACAATCTGGATTTCGATATGGCGAGGTTCTTCGATCAACTTTTCCATATACATGCCGCCATTGCCAAAAGCAGCAGTTGCTTCCTGAACAGCACTGTCATAAAGGTCTTCCATATCCTCTTCCTTCCAAACAGCTCGCATACCTTTGCCTCCGCCACCTGCAGTTGCCTTTACCATAACGGGATACCCCATCTTTTTAGCCACCTTTTTAGCATCAGCTACATCTTTCAATAAACCCTCTGAACCAGGAACAGTTGGCACCCCCGCTTTCTTCATGGTCTCCTTGGCCGAAGCCTTATCCCCCATACGGTCTATATGTTCGCCAGAAGCACCAATAAACTTGATTTCATGCTCCGCACAGATCTTTGAGAATTTTGAATTTTCAGAAAGAAAACCATATCCCGGATGAATGGCATCTGCATTTGTAATCTCGGCAGCAGCAATAATATTTGGTATTTTAAGATAAGATTCAGTACTGGGTGCAGGACCAATACAAACCGCTTCATCGGCAAACCTTACATGTAAACTCTCTTCATCGGCCTTTGAGTAGACAGCTACGGTTTTAATTCCCATTTCCTTACAGGTCCTGATAATTCGTAGTGCTATTTCACCCCTATTTGCAATAAGTATTTTTTTGAACATCCTTTGAAATTTTAAATTCTAAGTTCTAAGTTTTAATCGGTCATATTCACCAATAGACAACTTAAAATTTACTAAGATGGATCTACCAAGAATAACGGTTGATCAAACTCTACTGGCGAGGAATCCTCAACCAATATCTTCACAATCTTACCGGAAACTTCAGATTCAATATCATTGAATAGTTTCATAGCCTCAATGACGCATAGTACATCACCTTTTCCAATGTTAGAACCAACTTCAACAAAAGAAGGCTTATCAGGAGATGGTTTTCTATAAAAGGTACCTATGATTGGCGATTTGATTGTAATGTATTTAGAATCGGCATCAGGCGCTTCAGCAGCCGGACTTGCAGGAGCTTCCGTTTCAGGTAAGCTAGGTGCCGCTACAGGGGCTATAGGTGCCTGGGCCACAGGAATTTGTTGTACATAAGTAGTTTCATTACCACTTGTTGAACCCGTTCTAATGGTAATCTTGATATCGTCTGTTTCTAATTTTACCTCGCTTGCGCCAGACTTAGCAACAAATCTAATGAGGCTTTGAATTTCTTTAATATCCATTACAAGTAATTTTAAATAGTTTGATTGGTTAATTGTTATATGCCCATTTTAAATAAATAGATCCCCAAGTAAAACCGCCACCAAAGGCAGCAAACACAAGATTATCTCCTTTTTTAAGTTGATCTTCATAGTCATGCAATAACAACGGTAAGGTGGCTGATGTTGTATTCCCATACTTATGTATGTTCACCATTACTTTAGAATGGTCTAAGCCCATTCTCTTGGCTGTTGCATCAATAATACGTTTGTTGGCCTGATGTGGTACCAACCAGGCTACTTCTTTATCCGATAGCCCATTGCGCTCCATGATTTTAGCAGCAATATCGGCCATATTTGAAACTGCGAACCTAAATACATTCTTACCATCTTGATAGATATAATGTTTTCTGTTCTTGACTGTTTCCTCAGTCGCTGGCATTAAAGAGCCACCGGCATCCATCCCTAAAAATTGCCTTCCGCTACCATCAGCTCTTAAGAATTCATCATGAAGACCGAATCCTTCCGTATTTGGTTCAAATAGCACAGCTCCTGCGCCATCCCCAAAAATTATACAAGTGGTCCTATCGGTATAGTCAATTATCGAAGACATTTTATCGGCTCCGATCAACAGTACTTTTTTATATTTTCCCGACTCAATATAACTAGCTGCGGTCGACATACCAAATAGAAAACTAGAACATGCAGCTAACAAGTCATAGGCAAAAGCATTGGTAGCACCTATTTCAGAAGCTACAAAGGCCGCTGTTGAAGTAACCATGCTATCGGGTGTCGCTGTTGCAACAATCACTAAATCTATTTCAGTTGGGTCAACTTTTCTTTTATTAATTAAATCCTGGGCTGCTTTGATACCCAAGTAAGAAGCCCCCTTGCCTTCATCATCTTTTAATAATCTTCTTTCCTTAATTCCCGTTCGGGAAGTAATCCATTCGTCATTGGTATCAACCATGCCCTCAAGCATTTTGTTGGTCAAGATAAATTTGGGAACATATCCCCCTACGGCCGTTATGGCCGCCGTAAGTTTGCTCATACTAAATTGTCTTTTGTATCAAAAACCTTCAAAAATGCGTCAAAAGTGGTGAAAAATAATGATTTTTTACGACTATTTGATCAAAAAGTGAATTTTTTGATAAAATGAGGTTTATTTAAAAAATAGTTAAATATTTAGAATCAAGGTCCGATTTCGGGTTTCCCTTTTTACATCCAGGCATAAAAAAACCCTGCCAAAAATAACAGGGAATAACTTTTTTTCAATAATCGAGATTAAGCATCGGCTTCTTCGGTCTTATCGATAAGAACTTGACCTTTGTAATATAATTTACCTTCATGCCAATGGGCTCTGTGGTACAAATGCATCTCACCAGTAGTGGGGTCCTTGGCAATTGTCGGAGCTACTGCCTTATAATGTGTTCTTCTTTTATCTCTCCTGGTTTTGGAAATCTTTCTTTTAGGATGTGCCATTATTAATTATTTATCCGTTTTTAACTTTTTTAATTCATCCCATCGGGGATCAGTATCTTCCTTATTGTTATTTTCTTCTTTAGGACTGAGTTCTTCAAGTTTTATTAGCGCTTCTGACTCCAAAGTTCCATCAAGAACACCCGGATGAACCCTTTTCTGAGGAACTGCTAAAACCACCATTTCATATGCGTATTGTGCGATGTTCAATTGATGATCCGCATGGGGAATAATCAAAATCTCATCATTCTCATCATTATATTCATCACCAAATTTCACAACCAGTTCCAAGGTGCCTGAAATTTTCTGATCATAAGGCTCACTTGTTGTATCGCAATCTACATTTACTATACCATCAGCCCGCATTTCTAGCTCCAACATGGTGCTCATCTTATTTAGAACAACATTCAGATCTATCTGTGCATCGTTAAACTCGTCATATCCAAAAGATTCAAAGAACTTGCTTTCTATAACATAATCGAACTCGTGTTTTCCCTGCCTCAGTCCAGAGAAAGGAATATCAAACTCCTTTTGCTTCATCATTTCAACACTTGTTAAATTACTCTAGCCCTGTATAAAGGCGGGGGCAAAGATACTTTTTTTTTGGTAAATGCCAATAAACTCATGTAAACTTTTATAAACAGCGGGGAATTGAATAAATTAAAATGTTGATAAACAAATTAGCATACCATGAGTGGGTCGGGACACGTTCAAGACATGAACAATCGTTTGAGGCAAAACAGAGCACAACGACCATCCAAGCGGGCAAAATTCAAAGATCATATTCGCGAAAATATTTATTCGTCTTCCCAGCACAATAAACAAAGCGTAATGTTCAAAACAGTCTCAGAAGAAAAACTTGCCGAAATAAAAAACCAGATTAGGAAACGTGCGAAAAATGAACGCAAAAAAGAATGGTCTGTTTTAGGGGTTCTTGTAATTCTTCTTCTAATTACAACAATCTTAATTTTTTGGTGAATTCAACTCCCCAATTAAACCCAACATATTACCGCCTCACTTTCTGTTTTTGAAGCTGATTCTCTGTCAATTGCCTGTATTCCTGCCTGTTTCCGAAAATTTCAATGGCCTTAAAAAGTGCTTCCTTAAAAGAGTTATTATCGGCCTTTCCTTTTCCTGCAATTTCATAGGCTGTTCCATGGTCTGGGGATGTCCGAACTTTTGAAAGACCTGCCGTAAAGTTTACACCATTCCCAAAAGACAAGGTTTTAAATGGAATAAGCCCTTGATCATGATAGGCGGCTAATATTGCATCAAAGTTTTTATACGTATCGGAACCAAAAAAACTATCTGCCGGATAAGGTCCAAATACCAAATGACCTGCCTCTGACATTTCTTTGATTACTGGTTTCATGACCTCATCGTCTTCTTTTCCTATGACCCCATGGTCTCCGCTATGCGGATTTATACCCAAAAGTGCTATTTTTGGCCTTCTTATACCAAAATCCTTCTGTAAGGATTTTTCAATAACACGAACTTTGGTCCTAATTAGTATGGGGGTTATGGCAATTGGCGCATCTTTAACGGCCACATGATCGGTGAGTAGGCCAACTTTTAAATCATCGGTAATCATAAACATTAAGCTTTCACCTTCGAGCTCTTTTGCTAAAAAATCAGTATGGCCAGGGAAGTTGAAATCTTCCGATTGTATGTTATTTTTATTAATTGGGGCCGTAACCAAAACATCAATTTTATTCTCCTTTAATGCCCTTAATGCCGCGCGGAGCGATTTAATGGCGTATTCCCCACCTTCTTTGGTTTCTTGCCCAAACTCAATTTTAGGGGTTTCTTTCCAAACATTGACTACATTGACTTTGCCATCAATCGCCTTGGCGACATCATGTATGCCATTAAAATTTAAGGTAATTCCAAGTTCATTTTTTTGGTGGGATATGGTTTTGTTGGAAGCAAAAATAACGGGTGTGCAAAAATCCAACATACGGGTGTCCTCAAAAGTTTTGAGTATGACCTCACACCCTATTCCGTTTAAATCACCTATGGATATTCCTACCTTTATTTTTCGGCTTTCCTGCATTATAATTTACCTTTGTACCTTTGTACCTGTTTAGAAATAGGCACTCATTTTAAAGCACAAAACTACTTAATTTAAACGACACATGTTTACGGGAATAATTGAATCTCTGGGAGAAATAAAACAACTGGAAAGAGAAGGTGGAAATCTTCACATTAGCATTAATTCTTTACTAACGCAAGAACTGAAAATTGACCAAAGTGTAGCACATAACGGTGTATGCTTAACAGTGGTTTCAGTGGATGACAACTCCTATACGGTAACGGCGATCGATGAAACGCTGCAAAAATCCAATTTGGGTGAATTAGAGGTGGGGAGCAAAGTTAATCTGGAAAGAGCCATGGTCCTAGGATCCAGATTGGACGGTCATATTGTTCAAGGCCACGTTGACCAAACCGGCAAATGCATGGCTGTTTCGGAAAAGGACGGAAGCTGGTTCTTTACCTTTGAATATGATGCCTCACAAAACAATGTTACCATAGAAAAAGGATCAATAACCATTGATGGGGTTAGCCTAACTGTTGTTGATTCAGGTAAGAACACATTTAGCGTAGCCATCATTCCATATACCTATGAAAACACTCGTTTTAATGCATATAAGGTTGGAAGTACTGTAAATTTGGAGTTTGATGTCATTGGAAAATATGTTGCCCGAATAATGCAACCATTATCTTAATCAGTGTTTATACCTTAATAAATATCTTCTTTCTAAACATAATATAGGCCACTAGCATATAAAAGCTAACGATTGTAAGCCCGTATAATAAGGATGAGAGTTCCATTGGCATAAAATCGTGTACATAAATATGCTGGAATAACCATCCGTGCAAAGAGGTTTCGCCATCAACTTTTATGGAATAGAACAACTTGGTTACAAAACTTGAGAGAAAATAAACAGTTATCGCATTTGCTCCTGCATATTTAAAAATACTCCCAAACTTTAGCCCTTTAACATCTGATAAATAGTAAATAAGTGCTAGGAATATATTCGCCCAGCCTGCAGTCACCATGACAAAACTACTGCTCCAAAGTGCTTTGTTAATGGGGAATACGATATCCCATAAATAACCAACAATCAACATTATAACACCTAAGCCCACAAGGATTATTTCCTTCTTTCCCCTTTTTGAAGTTAGGATTAACCCTGTAAATATTCCCAATAAAGAAGAGGCAATAGAAGGTAATGTACTCAATAGCCCTTCAGGGTCGTAATCTGGTTTGTAATTATGACTGCCTAACACTTTTACATCTATATAATTTGCTAAATTATTTGGTGCGCGTTCGTAAGTAGATTCCATTCCCTCAACAGGTACAAAACCCATCAACAGCCAATAACCAATCAATAATATAGCGCATATGCCTACTAGTGTTTTCCATTTAAAATTGATGAACAAAATCGCCGCGAAGAAGAACACAATACCTATGCGCTGCAACACCCCAGGAAATCTAATATCGGCAAAGTCTTTTATAAACGGAAAACTAATGGCAAACGCTCCCAGAAATAAGCCAAGACCAACTAATTTTAAACTCCGAACTGTAATTTTCTTATATGTAGCGGCCGTACCTTTCTTTTTTTGATATGCAAAGGCAATTGACGTACCCACAATGAACAAGAAAAAAGGGAAAACCAGGTCAGTAGGGGTGTATCCATGCCATTCTGCATGTAAAAATGGGGCGTAAACACTAGACCAAGTACCGGGGGTGTTGACTAAAATCATAAGTACGATGGTCAACCCCCTAAAAATATCAACCGAAATTACCCTGTTTTTCATATATCAAATACGTTGATTTAAAGATTTCTGAATGCTTATAAATATACTCTATAGGGAAGTTTCATTTTTCCTCTACTTAGCTTGCTGATATTTGAGACTCTCCTTGATTTGTATTATTCCATTATTAAATCTGCAAAAAAAGCAGGTTGATGAAAATCGGGTTGAGGGGTTGAAATTGGCTGCCAACTCAAAAAGTGTGGCACTTTGCATTCATCCCCGCACTTGTAAAAATTAGCACGAATGGCTTGCCCTTTCTTAACACCAAGTAATTCTAAGGGAATTGCAAGTTGCAACCACCAATCTCCATTAACATTGTCTTTTCCGATAATTTCCTTTCCAAGAGAAGAAGCTCTTCTTATTTTTTTCATCTGATCTTCTCCCAGATGAACCCTATTGTCCCGTCCTTTGCCATAGCCGACTAGGGCTGTACCAATACATGTAACCTCTACGTTGAAATATCCCTCATTAGCGTTATTGGAGAAAAACGCCTCTACACAACTATCCTCCCAAACAGCATCGTTGTCTTTTACATATTTAGCGCGAATATTTTCTTCGCTTACCTGATAAAGGACAAAAAGATCCAGATTATTGTGCGCCAAGTAAAAGGAAACCGAGGGTTTATAACTATACGCTTCCCAATTAATCTGGTCTATCTTGCCCGAGAGCCCAGAGGAAACAAGTGTCTTGTTCACCTGTTCCACGTTCATTTCGCCAAGATCATTAATAAACGGAATTACCAATGGTTTAGTCGTTTCCATTACTTTTACAGGTAAGACTTAACGGCATTCTGCATCTCTTGAAATTGGGCTTCCATGCTTTGTAACAACTTGTACTGTGCATGTGTGCGTACCAGATTGTGCTCTGGATATTTTATTTTATAATACGTATCACCAGCAATGTAATCCATTAAAAAGCGAAGTACTTGTTCGTAAGTAATGTACTTGGCCGAAAATGCAAGATAATCAAGCTCTGACTGTACCAGAAACGACTTTGCCTCTTCGAGATACCCTTTGGTGTACGCTGTGAAAATCTCCAAATCCATAGATACGTTATCCAGGTTTTTGTCATCTTCGAGCCCAGTATTGGTGTATGAGCGCATGGCATCGCCATAATCATTTAAGGCGGTACTGCTAAGAACCGTATCGAGGTCGATCATGCATAAAACGTCTCCCTGCTCGTCGAACAAAATGTTGTTGATTTTGGTATCGTTGTGCGTTACGCGTGTAGGGATTGTGCCCTCTTCAACCAAAGTCCAGAATTGCAACATCTCTTCACGACGGTCCTCTACCCATGAGATTTCTTCTTTTACCTCGTTTTTTCGACCAACAGGATCTTTGGCCAAGACCTCATCCCATTGTTCAAAACGAAAGCGGATGTTGTGAAAACCTGGCAGGATATCTACAAGCTGATCTTTATAATCCGAAGTCATACGCTGAAATTTTCCGATGCCCTTGCCACCCGAATAGGCCATCTCTGGTGTGTCGGCCGATTCGTAGGATATACTATCGTCGATAAACAGGCACATGGTCCAGAATTCGCCATATTCATCTAACTGATAAAGTTTACCGTCATGGGTTTTGGTCAAGGTCATTGTCTCGCGCAAAGGGTCTCCGCCATTCGCTACAATTTTAGCTTTAAGATGCGTTGTTACGTTCTGGATATTATCCATCATCGACGGCACATCCTTGAAAATTGTCTTGTTTTTTCGTTGAAACAAATAGTTGGGTGAATCTTCACCAACGGTTTTTAATATATATGTGTCGTTTATAAATCCTTCGCCAAGTGGCTTAATGGATTCTATTTCGCCCTCTACTTGAAAATGTTTGGCGATCTTGTTTAATTCCACTGCCATATCTTTTAAATTTTAGATCAATTACTTTCTGATTTTATTTCCTTTTATAGCAAAGTAAAGAATGTACAGGTAAGCAGGAATAAATATCCAATAAGCAGTCTGATAATCAGATACAGTAGCCACTTCGGTAGTTTTCACCGCATCGATCAAAAAGCCAAAAATTAGCGGTAGAATGGCTCCACCCACAATACCCATTACCAACATTGATGCCCCCGTTTTTGTGAATTTACCCAAATCGGCAATGGCAAGTGGCCAGATGGCTGGCCACATAAGAGAGTTGGCAAAACCAACAAGTGCCATACAGTAAATACTGTATTCGCCCGGTAAGTAAATCATTAATAATACTGATACAATTCCAATGTATGAAAACAGTTTTAGTGCCGCGGTTTGGGAAATAAACTTAGGAATCATTAGTACACCGAAAATATATCCAATGACAAGCCCTAATGGAACATATATGGCGAAACTATCCAAATTCTGCGCAGTATCACCAAATATGGCCTTTGCAAAACCAATGATCGATACCATGGGCAGGGTTTCCACACCGACGTAAATAAATAGGGCAAGTACACCCAAAAGTAAATGTGGAAATTGAAAGATACTTGTTTTACCGGCGGCATAACCTGTTGTGGCTGCCTCGTCCGATTCATCTTCGCCTTCAGCCTTCACCTCCGGTAGGGGTGCAAAAATCATGAATACGCCCAATGCCACAAGAATACCCGTTACTATATAGAATGGAAGGATAACATCATCGAGTTTAACGTTGTTCAAATCCATGAACAGACCAAGAAACAACGATGATAACCACCAGGCCGATTTATTAAAGATGCCCATTAAGCTCATACGCATTGCAGCACTTTCCTTTGGGCCAATTATGGTGACATAAGGGTTAACGGAAGCCTGTAAAATCGTGTTTCCTATTCCGCCAATAAAAAGGGCGATCAGGAACAAGGGGAAGCTAAGCATATTGGATGATGGTACAAAAAGTACCATACCGATGGCCATTACAAAAAAGGCGATGACCATGCCGTATTTGTAGCCCACTTTTTTAATAATCCATCCGGCCGGAGCCCCAAATACCACAAAGGCAGAAAATATTGCAGCGGTCACCAGGTACGACTGCGATGCTGAAAGGTCGAATGCATCCTGAAGAAATGGGGTTAAGAAACCGCTGATCCCTACACCAAAACCAATGACAAAAAATAGGATACTGATAATTGCTAAAGGGATAATGTAATTTGATCTTTTCGAATTAGTCATATAAAGAATTTTTATTGTTTAGAATTAGTTATGCATTGTAATATAATCCGGCAGCGCCTAAGATTGCTATGTCTTCAAGTTCCGATTGCTCTATGGCAATGACATTCCTCATAATTTCAAAGGGAAAGTCAGCAATCTCTTCATGGATTCCAGCTTTAAAGAGAGGAAATGATTTGCTGATAGATCCCCCGAGAATAATCGCTTCTGGTGCAAGAATATATAAAAGGGTTTTTACGAGTTTGCCTATATGATGTCCGAATTCGTTGAAGATAGCTAGAGCGTTTTCATCTCCTTTCATTGCTTTTTTGAACAGCTCTTCGCCAGAAATATTGTTTTCCGTGATGAAAAATGCACTACCGCCATAAGCTTCAAAAATTTTACCCTCATACGGTATATGACCCACCTCTCCGGCACCTCCAAATAAGCCCGAGTGTATTTTATTGTTGATAATAATGCCACCGCCAACACCGGTTCCCAACGCAATGGCCACCATATTGGCGTATTTTTGTCCTTTCCCAAAATGTTTTTCGCCTAAGGCGAAACAGTTGGCATCATTTTCCATATATACAGGAACATTAAATCTACTCGATAATTTTTCAATGAGGGGCAAGGCTTTCCAAGCAGGGATGTTAGCAATATTAATAATCTCACCCTTCTCAGCATTTATTAGTCCAGGAACACCAACCCCAATGGCCTGGGTTTCTGGCAGCATTACTTCTTCAATGACCTCATACAGCGTTTCGAGAATCTCATCGGCCGACCTGTCAGCACCTGTAGGTAACGAATGCGTCTTCACGATCTTCTTGTCAACAATACAACCTGCTCCTATGGATGTGCCACCTATGTCAACACCTACAATTACATCTTTTTTCATCTATTTTAATATTTGTTTCAATTCAATTGTTTAAACACTCCTATGGTCAAAAATAACCGCCACTATCTAAAGGCCCAAAAGCCATCAAGATATAATCCTATCTGAAAGGAAAAATGCTGAACTGTTCTTCCTGATTTTTTGGGAACACAAACCCCGATACCGAAAACAACTGTAAAAAATACAAGAATAAGGCTGTAATCTAAAAGGCTTAGATCCATTGGTTGAATATTGGTTGATGGCTAAAGATATAATATTTTAGAATACTTTTGTCGCTTGTTCGCTAAACAACTACTGTGCTTCTATTAATACAATCGGATATTTCTATTTTCGCCTGGGTCCTTGCCTTAAGCGCTGCATTTGTTGTGGGCATTTCTAAAGCTGGAATCAAAGGAGTGGCGATTATCAATGTCACATTAATGGCCTTGGCTTTTGGTGCAAAGGAATCAACAGGACTTGTAGTGCCCTTGCTCATTTTTGCCGATGTATTCGCTGTGGTTTATTATAATCGTCATACCCAATGGAAATACATAATTAGGTTTTTACCTTGGATACTTGCCGGAATTCTTATTGGGGTTTTTATTGGAATGGATTTGGAGGAGGGCACCTTTAAAATTGGAATGGCCATTATTATTCTAGGAAGTGTGGTCATGATGTATTGGTGGGATCGTAAAAAATCAAAACGAGTGCCGACGCATTGGACATTTGCAGGGTTTATTGGAATCTTGGCAGGTATTACCACCATGATCGGAAACTTGGCCGGGGCTTTCAGCAATATTTTCTTTTTGGCAATGCGTTTACCCAAGAATGAGTTTATAGGAACCGCGGCCTGGTTATTTTTGATTATAAATGTGTTTAAATTGCCTTTTCATATTTGGTCTTGGGGAACAATAACTCCTGGAACAATCCTGATAAATCTAAAATTGGCGCCTGGAGTTTTAATCGGACTGTTCATTGGAGTGCGCTTGGTTAAAATAATCAAAGAAGATTTTTATCGAAAAATGATCCTGGTTCTAACGGCCGTAGGTGCAATTTTTATTTTGTTTAGATAAATAATAAGATGTCCTTGTAGATTTTTATTTACCTTGTATAAAATATTAAAAAGGGAATTATGGAATATAATATGGCCGAAAAATTGGCGATAATAAAAGCAATTGAGGAGGTAATCCTTGCAGATGGACAAATAGAAAATGCGGAATTGGATTTTATGACCCAAATAATGCAGATCCTTAGGTTTGATAATTCCCTTATTAAGGAATCCAGGGATATAACCAACAAGGAATATAAGTCTATTCTAAAAGAAATGCCCAATAACAAAAAGCATGCGTTAACGGTTCTTCTAAATGAAATGGGCAGTGCCGATGGTAAACTCAGCAAAAAGGAACGCAAGCTTATTTCAAAGATTCTTAAGAAAGCCGGGGCTAAATAAACCAGTTGTGTAATAGCATACATTATTGTTTACTATCAATAAAGAGCACGATATTTCGAAATACGTTAATTTCCTGTAAATAACAAACTACAAAGCCTCAGTAAGCATTGGGGGGGATTGAGGTACCGCTCAGGTTCAGAAAATCAAAATAATTTAATCAGATTTTTATCAATATTTTCTTTTTATATAACCAATAACAGAGATACCACAAGAAGAAAAGAACTATCGCGCTTAAAATAAGATGGGGCCCCAGTTCACCCGTCCAACCAAATACTGCGTTGGAAAATGGGAGGACAATTTTCCGAATAAGATCTGCACCACCAACATGGGCAAAGAGATATATAAATAATGGATTCATCCCCACGATCGCGAAAAAAAGAACTCCTTTTTGGTACTTTTTTATATCTATCAGCCAATAACATAACGCGAGTGCTAGAATCGACCATCCGCCACTAGCGAATACAAAAGTACTCGTGGAAATTCGTTTGATAATTGGCGTGATTGGGCTAAGCCCATATCCTATTATCAATCCTATGACCCCTGCAATTAGTAAGGTCTGCATCTTTTTCTTATTCGATTGTTTGCCCATCAATAATCTACCGGCTAATACACCCCAAATCGTATGTGCAGTCGTAGGAATGGCATTGAACATGGCCCAATGACCCCCATCTTCCTGTCCCGATATAAGAATATTAAACCAAGCCCCAAAGTTTTCCCCAGGAACAAATGCTTGGTTAAATCCTTCTAAAGGAAAAAATCTGTAAAGACCTTCTGTGATTAGAATCAATAATACCGAAAAAGCTATCTGTAAAGCAGTTGGTTTTCTCATGATAAGGAATGCCAAAATATATGTCACGGCTAACTGCGCGAGCACATTTTGAAATCGAAACACAATTTTTCCAGGATCAATACAATAAAGTGCCCAACCGAGGACCAACATAAGGAATGCCCTTTGCAATGCGTGCTTAAATACTTGATTATAGGAATCACCTCTCCCTATTCTCTTATAAAATGATAAGGGCATGGCCACACCAACAATGAACATAAAAAACGGTTGGATCAAATCCCAGAA
>JAAETN010000066.1 GCA_024228355.1 Maribacter sp.
AATACCTATGGTCCTTGCCATTTTTAAACCGTTCGTTGCATCGTAGAAACATGATGGGGGTATTATTGCAAAAAGGAATTAAGAAAGAAAGGGGGTAGGTCTACACTACAACGGGTTTTGGCCTATTTTGGGACTTCTTGAAAAATTGAATCCTTTATTTACAAGGACTTACGTTTTGACAAACTCAGAATTATTCCAAAATTTCTTAAATTTAGCCGCGAATAGCGAAAGTCGGGCTAATGAAGAATATAGGCGCCTGTATAATGAATCAATCTAGTAAATCATTTTTTTGTTTGAAACATACAAGGAAGACGTATTGGAAAAAGTAATACCTATTGGTAGCTATGCGGCAACAGTAAGGAGAAAGGCATTAAATTTTTCTGCAAAGATAATAGGCACTGGTAGGCAATTAATTCTTAAGGTAACGCAGGGAGTGATGGATAATTTACAATTTGATATATTCTGGAAACGAAGTCAAAAAACCATACCAATAATAATTTAGTCGTGATAATTTTGACGTTGAAAACAAAGTTATCTGTGGAAGAGGTACGTTCACGTTTTGTAAAATTAGGTCAGAAACAAAATCCTAAAGAATTTATTTAGCAAGAGAGAGTTTATTACCACGCCAAAACCATTTTGGCTGAGTAGAACTGAATAATTTCCATATTTTTTTGGCGAAAATTTAAAACCGCTCAATTTGAGTATTAGTTATATTATACTCTGCAAAATTCTCAGTGTATGAGCATCAGGATGCTTCTGTATCAGTGCTTCCCTTTCCAAATACATCATTTATATGCTTAGTTAACGATGATAAATCGAATGGTTTTTTGAGAATAAAATCAACTTTCATGCCTTCTTCTTCTACCCGTTTGACCCTTTCTCCCCAGCCGGTGATTATGCCTGTCTTCGGTATTTTCTCTAACTCATTAATGACTTTTATTACATCATATCCACTGACATTTGGCATGGCAAGGTC
>JAAETN010000067.1 GCA_024228355.1 Maribacter sp.
GGAAAAGCGGGTATTGAAGGCATGATTGTTGGGCTCCCCTTTCCTCAAATGAAAATTTCTTATCAAAACCACGTTATTGCGGAAGAAGAGGCATTTCAATTAACAGCATTTCTAAAAGAGGTAAGCGAACAACGCTTTTATCAAAGTTATTCTCCCTCTTATAATAACATTCTTTTAATTTGGGGTTTTGCGGGCGCAATAGTATTAATGGGTGTTTTTCCACTATTTTGGTATAAGCGCAAAAAGGAAAGTGTCAATAAAAGAATTTACGACAGACAGATTAAATCAGGTAATTGAATAAAAGAGTGTAATTAATTAAACTGCTACTATGAGTTGGATTGAAGATATTATCTCCCCTCAAACTAGGAAATGGGAAGAGTTCTATAAAAATCGTTTTCAACACGATAAAATTGTTAGAAGTACTCACGGTGTGAACTGTACAGGAGGGTGTTCCTGGCAAATTCATGTTAAAGAGGGAATTGTTGTTTGGGAGACCCAACAACTGGATTATCCTCTTTTAGAAAGCAATTTACCTCCTTATGAACCACGCGGGTGTCAAAGGGGGATTTCTTTTTCATGGTACCTGTACAGTCCGCTAAGAATTAAATACCCATTGGTTCGAGGTGCTTTGCTGGACGCTTATAATGCAGAAAAAGAAAAATGCGGGGATCCTTTACAAGCTTGGGAGAACCTACAGAATAATAAAGAAGCGAGACAGCGATACCAACACGCCAGGGGAAAAGGTGGATTTAGAAGAGTTCACTGGGATGAGGTTCTGGAAATAATGGCTATAGCCAACATATATACCGCTAAAAAATATGGCCCGGACAGGGTGGTGGGATTTTCCCCAATCCCAGCTATGTCTATGCTTAGTTATGCATCAGGAGCAAGATTTTTACAACTCTTTGGAGGCATAAATTTAAGTTTCTACGACTGGTATTGCGATTTGCCAAACGCCTTCCCTGAAATTTGGGGAGAACAAACCGATGTTTGCGAAAGTGCCGATTGGTATAACGCAAAAATGGTGGCTGTAATGGGAGCCAACTTAAATATGACAAGAACTCCGGACTGTCATTTCTTTGCTGAATCAAGACATAATGGTACGAAGGCTGTTGTTTTTTCTCCCGATTTTAATCAGGTAGCGAAGTATGCGGATCAATGGGTGCCTTTGCATGCCGGTAGTGATGGAGCGTTTTGGATGGCGGTGACGCAGGTGATATTAAAGGAGTTCCATCATGAAAAGAAAACGCCTTACTTTATTGAGTATACAAAACGATATACAGATAGTCCTTATTTAGTTGAATTAAAGAACGAAGGAGATTATTATTCTTCTGGAAGATTGTTGCGAGCCAACCAGTTGGAAGCACACAAAGAAATAGACCAGGGAGATTGGAAATTTGTGAACATCGATGAGGAAAGCGGAGATTTTGTTATTCCGAAGGGAAGTTCAGGATATAGATGGCAGGAAGAGAAGGGTAAATGGAACATGAAGTATGAAGACGGTGAAACAGATAGAAAATACAATCCTGTTTTAAGTCTTTTAGATAGCAAAGACGAAGTGGCGCAAGTTGAGTTTACCGAGTTTGGGTTAGACAAAAAAGCTTTAAGAGGTGTTCCTGTTAAAAGAATTCAAACTGTAGATGGTGAGAGATTAGTAACTACAGTATACGATTTAACCATGGCACAATATGGTGTTGGTAGAGGTCTAGATGGAGATTATCCTAAAGATTATGCCGAAAAAGACCAAGCTTATACACCTGCTTGGCAGGAGATATTTACAGGTATTGATGCTAATATGGTAACCAATTTCGCAAGAGAATGGGGGAATACAGCAGAAGTAACCGAAGGAAAATGTATGATTATTGTTGGAGCAGGGATTAATCACTGGTATCATAATAATTTAATGTATCGTTCTGGTATTATGGCTCTAATGCTAACAGGTTGTGTTGGTAAAAATGGTGGTGGTATGAACCACTATGTTGGTCAAGAGAAATTAGCACCAGGCGATTCTTGGGGGCCTATTGCATTTGCAAAAGACTGGCAAGGACCACCTAGATTACAGCAAGCACCAATCTGGCATTATATTAATACATGTCAATACAGATATGACGGTCATTCTTCAAGGTATAATACAGTCCCTGAAAATGACATGACTGCTGGACATCACGCCGATCACATTTTTAAATCGGTAAGAATGGGCTGGATGCCTTTCTTCCCTCAGTTTGATCAAAACACTTTAGAACTGAGTAAAGAAGCCATGGCAAATGGTGCTAAAACTGATGAAGATATCCAAGAATATGTGCTTGAAAAATTAAAAAGTAAAGAACTAGGTTATGCTGTAGGAGACCCGGAAAACGAATTTAATTTTCCTAGAACATGGTATATATGGAGAGGAAATGCAATTTCTGGATCCATGAAAGGAAATGAGTTTGCATTGAAGCATTACTTAGGAACAACCTCTAACGCAATTGCCAAGGACTACGATGAAGAAAAAACCAAAGAAGTAGTTTGGCATGAAATGGCACCAACAGGAAAAATGGATTTAGTAGTAGATCTCAATTTCCGAATGGATTCTTCAGCTTTGTATTCTGATATTGTTTTACCGGCAGCATCTTGGTATGAAAAAGCTGATTTGAATAGTACAGATATGCACTCATTTATTCACCCTCTTTCACAAGCTATTGCACCGGTTTGGGAAGCGAAATCTGATTGGGATATCTTTAAAGCAATTGCTAAAAAGACAAGTGAACTTTCAGAAACTTATCTTTCCGAAACACAGGTAGATATCGTTACAACTGCACTTGCACATGATTCAGCTGGTGAAGTTGCTCAAAAAGATATTAAAGACTGGTATCTTGGTGAATGTGAGGCAATTCCTGGTAAAACAATGCATGGAATTTCAGTAGTAAAAAGAGATTATCCAAAAATCTATGAAAAATTCTGTGCCTTAGGAGAAAATGTAAAAACCAAAGGATTGGGGGCTCATGGCAACCATTATATGTGTGAAGAAGAATATGATGAGATGATAGAATCCAATCATTTCCCAACCGTTAAAATTGATAATAAAAAATATCCTTCATTGGCAGAGGATACCGAAGCAGCAAATGCAGTATTACATCTATCATCTTTAACTAATGGTTCATTAACTGTTAGAGCCTATGAAAATATGGAGAGAAAATCTGGGATGCCTTTAGTAGATCTTGCAAAAGGAAATGAAGACTTCAGATTAGATTATAAAGATTTACAATCGCAACCAAGAAGATATTTAACGTCTCCTGTATGGTCTGGACTAATGAATGATGGCCGAGCATATTCTGCTTACACCTATAATGTTGAACGATTAATTCCTTGGAGAACACTTACAGGAAGACAACATTTCTACCTAGATCATGAAATGTATATTGCTTATGGTGAGCATTTACCAACTTACAAGCCTTCACCATGTCCAGAAGTTTATGGAGACTTGAAGGAAACACTTAAAGGTAAGAGTATGGCCAAAGCACTAAATTGCTTAACACCGCATGGTAAATGGCATATTCACTCAACCTATATGGATAACCATAGAATGCTTACACTTTCTAGAGGTATGGAACCTTGTTGGATAAGTGAGCCTGATGCAGAGGAAATGAATATCAAGGATAATGATTGGGTAGAAGTGCATAATGATAATGGTACGTATTGTACCAGAGCTGTAGTAAGCTCTAGAATCCCTAAAGGTGTTTGCATTGTTTACCATACTGTGGAACGAACCATAAGCATCCCTAAATCACAATTGAGGAATGGTACCAGAGGTGGATCAAATAATAGTATTACAAGAGTTCACCTTAAGCCTAATTTATTGGCAGGAGGCTATGGTCAGTTTACATTCCATTTTAATTACTGGGGTCCAACTGCAGTAAACAGGGACACGCATGTCGTGATTCAGAAAATGGATAAATTAGAATGGTAATAAAGTTTATAATAAATTAAAAAAATAGTCTGAATTATGGATGTACGTTCTCAGATTTCAATGGTATTTCACCTGGATAAGTGTATTGGGTGCCATACCTGTTCAATAGCCTGTAAAAACATTTGGACAGACAGAAAAGGCGCCGAATATATGTGGTGGAACAATGTTGAAACCAAACCCGGTACCGGGTATCCTACCAAATGGGAAAACCAGGATATTTATAAAGGTGGTTGGGAAAAAAGCATGGGTAAGGTTCGATTAAAAGGAGCTGGAAAAGCTAAAGGGTTACTGAATATTTTTCATAATCCCCACCTGCCTGTAATTGATGATTATTATGAGCCTTTCACTTATAAGTATTTAAACTTAGTTGAGTCCCCACAACAAGACACCCAGGTCACGGCTAGACCTGTATCGATGATAACAGGTAAACCTATCGACATAAAAATGGGCCCTAACTGGGATGATGATTTAAGTGGAACACCGGATTACGCTCGTAACGATCCAAACTTTGAGAATATGACGGCTGGAGAGCAAGAAGCCATGTTCCAATTAGAACGTATGGCTATGTTTTATTTGCCTAGAATTTGTAACCACTGTTTAAATCCCGCCTGTGTTGGTTCTTGTCCTTCAAGAGCGATATATAAAAGAGGGGAAGATGGTGTGGTTCTCATCAACCAAAAAGTATGTAGAGCCTGGAGAATGTGTGTTACCGCATGTCCTTATAAAAAATCATATTATAATTGGGGAACTGGCAAGTCTGAAAAATGCATTCTTTGTTACCCAAGGTTAGAGTCTGGTCTTGCACCTGCTTGTATGCACTCTTGTGTGGGACGTATTAGATACCTGGGAGTAATGCTTTATGATGCTAATCAGATTGAAACAGTAGCATCATCGGATGATGAAGATTTAGTAAAAAGACAATTGGATATGATTTTAGATCCATTTGATGAAAAAGTAATAGCCTCTGCAAAGAAAAACGGTATTGCCGATTCTACTATTAAAGCAGCTCAAAATTCACCAACCTACAAGTTTGTAAAAGAATGGGGAATGGCATTGCCACTTCATCCTGAATTTAGAACTATGCCAATGTTGTTCTACGTTCCACCATTATTACC
>JAAETN010000068.1 GCA_024228355.1 Maribacter sp.
GAAATTCATATATATGAAAATGGAATCCCTGTATATGAAAATAAACCAAAATCTACAAAAGTCAGTTTAAGAGACTTTTTAATAGATAATTGTGCCATCATAAAGAATCCTTCCTAAAAATAACTCTGCGCCCAACTTTGGCTACCCGACAATACTCCGCTGCGCTGCGTACTGCGTGTAGCCACCCGTTACCTCTCATTAAAAAATCCCCTGAGCTCAGACGTGATAGATTGACTTTCAATCTCGCGTAAATAAATCTATTGTTGTAAATTTAATGTATGGAAGAAATACTTTTCAAAGTGCTAGATTATGCAAATAGGAATTTGGAGACAAACAATAACACTTTATTGTTATCGGAAATTCTCATACAATTAGGATATGACAACTATGTAGATAATGTAGAAGATATTAAAAATGACTTAACTGCATAATCCGGCCATACTGACCCCCCCTTTCCGATTCCACTGACCCCCCCATTCCGGAGTATTGACCCCCCACTTGAGGGAAAGAATGTTAATAACATTCCGGAGTACTGACCCCCCTAAATATTGTGGATACATAGTAAGCACCCACTCTTCCCCACTAGCGCTCTTCATCCTGTTCCAAAATTTCCGGATCAATTCGATGAGGTAGCCAGTCTACTGCTTCATCGGTAATTTTATTAGCCGCCACTTTTTTTAAAACCCAATGTAGGTAAACATAAACATTGACCTTGTTTTTCAAGCAAGTACCCACGATGGAGTAAAGGATTGCCAGGTTTTGCGCAGCATCGTGTGAGCCGGCAAACATATAATTCTTCCGACCAAGGGCGATTGGACGAATCGTGTTTTCCACCAGATTATTATCTATCTCTAATTGACCGTCATGGGCATAGACACTCAAACCTTTCCATCGTTTCAAGGCATAGTCAATTGCTTTTTTGATCAGACTTTTTGGCAAAATGGTTCGGTCGGCAGATTTTAAAGTTAGCCATTGTTGGAGTTCTTTTAAGATAGGGATCGCTTTCTCCTGCCGGATGTCAAGTCGTTGTTGAAAGGTCATTTCTTGATCCCGACAATGCTGTTCTAGTTCGTAGAGTTGTTGAATTTTTTCTAAAAAGAAGTTAGCCAATTTAGGGGCTATATCTTTTGCATCATAAAATTTCCGTCTACTGTGCGCCATACAGTAGGTTAACTCAATATCTTTTCTTTTGGCGATTGTTTCGTAGGCAGCGTAACCGTCGACCTGTAGTATGCCACTAAATTTGCTTAATACAACTTCTCCGGATTTAGCTGATCGGGTTGGTTCATAATTGAAGGCTACTGCTTTGATCGTTGGCGCCATAAAAGCCCACATTTGTCCACGATGAGCAGCACCTATTTTATTTTTTGCCAAAACAATCATTCGGGTTTCGTCACCTTGAATATAGCCTTGTGCTAAAATATCTTTTATCAATAAATCATAAAGTGGGGCTAAAGCCGCGGCTCCTTTGTGGAACCAGTTGTGAAGATTGTTTTCACTAATAAATTTTATACCTGCCTGTTTTAGTTTTTTTGAAAAGCGATGTACAGGGGTGTGGAATTGTATTTTTTCGCTTATAATTTCAGCAATCAAGGATTCATCCACCATTCCTTTGGGGACGATTCGTGCTGGGATCGGTGCCTGCAAAACGCCTTTGTCTTCATCGTTTTTATCAACCAGGCGTGGACGAATAATTTCTTTAACAAATAAGCTCGCCGGACGATAGGCCAACAGTTCTGTTACATCTTTACCTATTTGGCTAAGACTTTGCAAATCTACATCGGGTGGGTTGATCGTGGTGGTTCGTCTTTCCATGTTTTCTGGAAAACGATTTCTTGTGATTCCTTTTCGAGATATCTTTTTCTTTTTAACAACTTTAGTTTCTGTTATTTCAACCAAGTCACCTTGTGTTTCATCTTCGCCAAACAAACTGGATTGCATTGGATCTTGAACAGGTACAAATCGTTCGCGCTTTGATCCAAATATTAATTGCTTGATTTGAGCGAGTTCTTGTTTAAGTAGCCGATTCTGTTCTTCCAATAACGAACCCTGCTCTTTAAGTAAAAGATAGTTCTCCTCAAGTAGGATATTCTTTTCCTCTAAGACTTTGTTTTCTTCTAGTAATGCTGCTTTTGTCACAACATAAAAATACAAAAATCATCCCGATTTCCCTAAAGAAAAACGCTTTCTTCTCTTTATATTTTTGGTCTTTATCCCACGTAAAATTAACAACAGTTTTTCATAACTCAAACTGTAGTTTTTCAAATCGCAGAGGTGTTCAAAGGTTCCTTGTTCCAAACGTTTAAAATAAAGACTGAACCCATCTCCCTCCCATCGAAGCATTTTTAGATGTGTCTTTCTACGGTTGATAAAAACAAAACCTGCACCGCTCTGCAAGGTCAAACCCATGTGCAATACAACGATCGCTCCCAAAGTATGAAAGCTCTTTCGCATATCCGTGGGCTGGTCGTACAAATAATAAACTCCCGACTGCTCAAACATTTTGCAACGTTTGCAATAAATCCGAACTCAACGATTCATTACTATACAAACGTATCCCATTTGAAAAAACAATTTCCAAACTGATTCTTTGTTCCATCTTTTCTAACTTTACAAATCCTCCCTCCTCAACTCCTTCCTGATTTTTAAACCAAGACATAAAGGTTGGATATTTTATACCTGCTAACTCACAGTAGGCCTTCTTCGTTTGACCACTTTGCTCCCAATAAGTGATGTGATTCGCTCTTTCTGATTTTTTCATATTCTTTGCTTTCTCGCAAAGGTAAATAATACCAGAATACTGGGAAAGATGGGGACTGGTGGGTAGATACGTTTAAGCATTTATCTGTTTGGTGGTGGAATCAGATATATTTGAGTGGAGGAATTGCTAAATTTGTGAAGAAAAGAAGTCGAGTAGGTAAGGGGGAATCTCACCCCCAAACCTCTCACAGAACCGTACGTGAACCTCTCGATTCATACGGCTCTTCACACTCACTC
>JAAETN010000069.1 GCA_024228355.1 Maribacter sp.
ATTCTGCTTGACAAACGCCTCCCATCCGGTATAGGATTTACCTACATCGACCTTCCCCTCGTTATAAAAATGGCATACTGCAGCAGCCAATCCGTCTGTACTATCCAGATTTTTAGGCAGTGATTTCAGCCCTAATGTACTTTGCAACATTTTTGCCACCTGCTCCTTACTGGCATTACCATTACCCGTAATCGACATTTTAATTTTTTTAGGCAAGTATTCAGTGATGGGAATTTGTCTGGATAAACCAGCTGCCATGGCAACCCCCTGGGCACGGCCCAATTTTAACATGGATTGCACATTTTTCCCATAAAAAGGAGCCTCAATTGCAATTTCATCGGGGTGATAGGTATCGATCAATTCAATAGTTCGCTCAAAAATGAGCTTCAATTTGGTATAGGGATCTTTGTATTTTTGAAGTAGCAGTTCATTCATCTGAATGAACTTCATTTGCTTGTTCACCACCTTTATGATGCCAAATCCCATTATTGTTGTTCCAGGATCTATTCCCAATATGATTTTTTCGTTGGACAAAATTTAATTAGTTTGAGTTAAGTACTATTGGTATTCTAAATTTAGCGTTCACCGGAATTCCCCTTTTTAATGCGGGCTCCAACGGTGGCAAATTTCTTAAACTCTGCGAAATAACTCCATCGAATTCTGGCATTAACTTATCAATTGCATTATCCTTTTCAATATGTATAACCGAAATTTTGCCTTCATGGCCAATTAAAAAGTCAACAAAAATGGTATGATTGACCTCAGGGTCTACTACAAATTCGAATTCCTGTAAAGTGGCTGAAAAGTGGGTCAATAATTCCGATTCAAAACATTCCCTTTGACTTGTTTTCGAAGTTGATTCGTCGCAACTTTCAAATAGGGGATAGTTGTCAACATCATTCCAATCAATGGTCTGCATTGCTTGATTGACTAATTTTTGAGTCTTTTTTTCCTTTGAAACAAACAGCTCACAGGAAAAACAGCTACACAAAACCAGTATTGCTAAAAACTTACGCATGAACCCCTTTTCTAAGGCTGAAATTACGATTTTTTAAGGATATTCAGAGCGTTGCATCAATCCAATTATAATATGGGAATATGTAACAAATACAACTTATCTTCGTCATACCAAAAAAAGGATTTTATGGATATTGCTTTGCTCCTTATAGGGTTTATATTTATGCTAATAGGAATACTAGGTAGCTTTTTGCCCGTTTTACCCGGTCCAACTATTAGTTGGATTGGGCTTTTGCTCTTATACCTAACCAAAGTAATACCAAATGATTGGTGGTTTTTGGGAATAACCTTGGCTATTGCACTAATCGTGTTTATGTTGGATTATGTTATTCCTGCAGTGGGGACCAAGAAATTCGGTGGTACCAAAGCCGGAATGTTCGGTACTATGATCGGGTTATTGGTAGCTCTCTTTTTTCCAATATTAGGGCCTTTCGGAATCATAATTTGGCCCTTTGTCGGGGCGTTGGTTGGCGAACTCATGAACAAGGCCGATAAAAAAACCGCCACCAAGGCCGCATTTGGTTCTTTTATCGGATTTTTGACCGGGACTTTTCTAAAGTTCGTGGTCACCATAGTTTATTTAGGGCTTTTTATCTTTAAGGCCTGGGAATATAAAGGGGATTTGTTTCCATATTTTAACTAACCCATCAAACCTACCGGCCGTAAGTCAGATGCGTCCAGAATGACATTAATGAGGGATGGTTTGCCTTTATTTTTTCAATAGCAGATCAATACAGTGCTGCAAAGCAGGATTCCGGTTATCCGATTTCCACATCACAGATAGTACTGCCCTTTGTGGAATTTTCTTGAGTTCTATGAACTTAACATCCATTTGAAATCCATATTGCAAGGATGTTGGCACTATAGCCAACCCCAAATTATTCTCTACCAATTTAAATATGGTCTGTGCATGTACTGATTTGTGTGAGATTTTTGGGGTAAAACCCTCATCCTCACAAATACTCATTACCGTATCATAATACAATGGACTATAATCCTGGGAAAAAAGTATAAAACTTTCTTCTGCTAGCTGATGCAATCCCCTGAAAGAAATTGAATTTAATTTGTGGTCTTTGGGCAGAACAACAGAAAAGGTGTCTTCGAAAACAGGCTGTAGTTTTATGCCACTAGGTACGCGGGCCAATCGTACAAAACCAAGGTCAAGTTTATCACTCAATACGGCGTTTACTTGTGCATTGTTTGAAAGCTCCTCTAAATTCGTCTTTATTCCAGCATATTCGTTCTTAAGTTTAATAAGTAGCTCTGGGATTACATTTTGCATGGCTGAACCTAAGAATCCAATACGAATTTCACCCAAATTCCCATCACGGATCGACTTCAATTGTTTCTTGGTCACTTCCAAGTGATTCAATATATATTCCAACTCCGTTTTTAAATATTCCCCAGCAGGGGTCAATGAGACTTTTTTCTTAGTGCGAACAAACAAATCCGTATCCAAAATCTCTTCCATCTGCTTGATTTGTCTACTGAGTCCTGGCTGCGAAATGAACAATTTTTCTGATGCTTTTCTAAAATGTAATTCCTCGGCCACCGCTAAAAAATAATTGAAATGCCGAAGCTCTAATTGATAACCCATAGTTATTGAATAATGATATAATTGGTATTGGCAATTATCAAAAATAATCAATATTTTTATTGTTAAAGACATGCATAATGATCATAGTACCCAAAATATTCAAATTAGGAGAAGATTGGCTAACAGCAAGTACCGCCATTGCTATTGCGAAAGGACAAACCAGTTTGGAATTATCTAAAACAACAAAAGTTAAAATAAATGCCAGCTCACGTATAGTTAAGAACATTGTAGATAAAGGGCATCCTGTTTATGGGATAAATACAGGTTTCGGTCCGCTCTGTACAACCAAAATATCGAAAGAAGAAACACAAGTACTACAAACCAATATATTGCAAAGTCACAGTGTGGGCGTTGGCAAACCTATCGATAAAGAAATCGCCAAATTAATGCTCATCTTAAAGGCACATTCCCTTGCAAAAGGATTTTCCGGTATTTCTGAATTAACCTTAGACCGCATAATGTGGCATATTAGCAATGATGCCATACCTGTTGTTCCATCACAAGGTTCTGTTGGTGCTTCAGGGGATTTGGCCCCATTGTCGCACTTGTTTCTACCACTTATTGGTTTGGGGAAAGTTGAATATCAAGGAGAATTGATAGAAACTTCCACCTTTTTCAAGGAAACCGGTCTTGAGTCCGTTGAACTTGGACCAAAAGAAGGTCTTGCCTTAATAAATGGCACTCAATTCATTGCTGCACATGCCATAAAAGTGGTCGAAAAATTGCATTACTGTCTTTCGCAGGCCGATATTATTGGAGCAATGATGATTGAAGGTCTGCAAGGATCTATAAAACCGTTCTACAATGAACTTCATGCTTTAAGGCCCTTTAAAGGCAATTTACATGTCGCCAAGAGAGTGAAACGCCTCTTGAAAGGCTCCCAAATCATGGAGGCGCATGCAGATTGCGAACGTGTTCAGGATCCCTATTCGCTGCGATGCATTCCACAAGTACACGGTGCATCCCGTAATGCATGGTTGCATTTAAAAGAGCTGTTGGAAGTTGAATTGAATTCAGTAACGGACAATCCTATAATCATTGATGAAGAACTGACCATTAGTGGCGGAAGTTTTCACGGGCAACCGTTAGCAATGGCCTTGGATTATGCTTGTTTGGCAGCATCTGAAGTGGGAAACATCTCAGACCGAAGAATTTACCTAGCCTTAGAAGGCAATAGCCCTGGAGTACCCAAACTTTTAATGGACGATACCGGAATAAACTCCGGATATATGATATTGCAATATACAACTGCCGCATTAGCAAGCGAGAACAAAGGACTATGCTTTCCTTCAAGTGCGGATAGCATTCCAACATCCTTGGGGCAGGAAGACCATGTAAGCATGGGTTCAATTAGTGGCCGAAAGGCGTTACAGGTTATTGAAAATGTGGAGAAAATATTGGCCATAGAATTATTGACTGCTGCCCAGGCCTTTGAATACAGAAAACCAATGAAGTCAGGTATTCTATTGGACAAAGTGCATAAAGAAGTTCGCAAAAGAGTTTCTTTTGCTAAAAAAGATAGAGTTTTTGCCACTGATATTGAGTTGGGAATTGCAATGATAAAAAATCATACCATTATCAAGGTTATTAATAAAACCAAAAAGGAAAAAAAGATTTCGTTCAAGACACCTTTTTCCAAGGATTTTGAAGTATTTTAATAAAAACATTTGAATGAAACTAATAGGTCCATTTAAACAAATTATACCCATGACAGGGCTTTCCTTAAAGGGAGCTATTTCCGATAATCAACTGGAAATAATTAAAGATGGGGGAATTCTCATCAAGGAGGGAAAAATACGAGCTGTTGGCGAATTCACTGAAATGCTGACAACTGTAAAATCCAATGAAATTGAAACCCATCAACTTTCAGGAGACCATACTTGTCTTCCAGGACTTATAGATGCGCACACACATATTTGTTTTGGAGGATCTAGGGCCAATGATTACGCCATGCGTAACTCAGGTAAAACCTATCAGGAAATATCCAAAGCCGGAGGTGGGATATGGGATACGGTAACACAAACGAGAAAAGCCACTAAAGAAGAATTGGTAAAGGGTATTGTCAAAAGGGCAAAAAGGCATCTTGCCAATGGAGTAACGACCCTTGAGGTCAAAAGTGGTTACGGACTTTCAATTCCCGAAGAACTTAAAATGCTTTTTGCCATTAAGGAGGCTAACGAAACAATTGCAACCGATTTGGTGGCTACTTGCCTGGCAGCACATATGTTCCCTAAAGATTATAGTGGAAATCCTGAGGCGTATTTGGAAGAAATGGTGACAAATCTGCTCCCTATTTTAAAAGAAGAAAACCTAGCTAACCGTATTGACGCCTTTATTGAAGAAGGTGCATTTACCCCGGAAGTCATTGAACCTTATTTCAAGAAGGCAAAAGATTTAGGTTTCGATATAACTGTTCATGCCGATCAATTTTCAACAGGCGGTAGTGAAGTTGCTATAAAGCATGATGCTATAAGTGCCGATCATTTAGAGGCAAGTACTGAAAAGGAAATTTCACTCTTGGCAAAGAGCAATGTGATATCAGTAGCCTTACCGGGAGCATCCTTAGGATTGGGCTGTGCCTTTACGCCCGCTCGTAAATTGCTCGATGCTGGCGGTGCATTGGCCATAGCTAGCGATCATAATCCAGGTTCTGCACCAATGGGTGATCTATTAACACAAGCTGCAATATTAGGTACATTCCAAAAATTAAGCAATGCCGAAGTACTTGCGGGAATTACAGTCCGTGCTGCGGCAGCACTGAATTTATCGGACAGAGGACAATTGGATACAGGATTCTTGGCCGACCTGAGCATTTTCCATACGAATGACTACAAAGAGATATTATATAACCAGGGTAATTTTAAACCTTGTATGGTTTGGAAAAAAGGAGAGCTGGTTTATAACAAACATAAGCACTGAATAAAAATGCAAACAAAAAGTGTACAAGTGGATTTCAAATCCCAAATACTTGAAGGTATTCCAAATGAGTTACCACATAAAAAGGAGCGATCTATATCACTGAGTCACGCCCCCAAACGAAAGGAAATCCTATCCTTGGAAGAGAAAAAATTGGCCATTCGCAATGCACTTCGCTATTTTCCAGAATCTTGGCATTCAGAGCTATCCAAAGAATTTGCACAGGAATTGGATGATTATGGCAGAATCTACATGTATAGATTCAAGCCAGATTATGATATTTATGCTCGGCCCATTGACGCATATCCGGCCAATTCATCACAAGCTGCAAGTATTATTCTCATGATCCAAAATAATCTAGACAATGCTGTTGCACAGCATCCTGAAGAATTGATAACCTACGGAGGAAATGGAGCCGTCTTCCAGAATTGGGCGCAATATCTCTTGACCTTAAAGTATTTGGCCACAATGACTGACGAACAGACACTGCACATTTATTCTGGTCACCCTATGGGACTGTTCCCCTCATCCAATGAAGCACCTAGGGTTGTAGTTACGAACGGAATGATGATACCAAATTACTCCAAACAAGACGATTGGGAAAAATACAATGCTTTAGGCGTTACACAATATGGGCAAATGACCGCTGGCTCGTACATGTATATTGGCCCACAAGGTATTGTTCATGGTACGGCGATTACTGTGATGAATGCCTTTCGGAAAGTTTTGAAGAATGATGAATCTTCGAAAGGGAAAATATTTTTGACCGCTGGATTGGGAGGAATGAGCGGGGCCCAACCCAAAGCTGGAAATATCGCAGGGTGTATTACCATTTGTGCTGAAGTAAATCCTGCAGCAGCCCAAAAACGTTATAAACAAGGTTGGGTCGATGAATTGATTATTGATATCAATGAACTCGTCTTCAGGACGCAAAAGGCTATATCAGATAATGAAGTAGTGTCTTTGGCATTTGTTGGCAATGTGGTTGATGTCTGGGAGAAATTTAATACTGAGGATTTATTTATTCATTTAGGCTCAGACCAAACATCACTTCACAATCCTTGGGCAGGTGGTTATTATCCTGTCGGATTAAGTTTTGAGGAGGCAAATGATATGATGAGTGGTAATCCTGAAGCTTTTAAGGAAAAAGTGCAGGAATCATTGCGAAGACAGGTTAACGCCATCAACAAGCATACGGCAAGAGGTACTTATTTTTTCGACTATGGAAATGCTTTCTTGTTAGAAGCTTCTAGAGCTGGAGCTGATATAATGGCTAAAAATAACATAGATTTCAGATATCCTTCCTACGTTCAGGATATTTTGGGGCCTATGTGTTTTGATTACGGATTTGGACCTTTTCGTTGGGTTTGCACATCAGGAAAGCCCGAGGATTTACAAAAAACAGATGCCATCGCCCTAAAGGTCATGGAACAAATCAAAACCACTGCTCCTAAGGAAATCCAGCAGCAAATGCAGGATAATATCACATGGATAAGGGAAGCTGAACAGAATAAACTGGTAGTAGGTTCGCAGGCACGGATTCTTTATGCTGATGCGGAAGGCCGCACTAAAATCGCCGAAACCTTTAACCAAGCAATTCAGTCTGGTGAAATCTCGGCACCTGTAGTTTTAGGTCGCGACCATCATGACGTGAGTGGAACGGACTCCCCATTTCGAGAAACAAGTAATATTTATGATGGCAGTAAATTCACCGCAGACATGGCTATACATAATGTGATTGGTGACAGTTTTCGGGGTGCAACATGGGTCTCTATCCATAATGGTGGTGGTGTTGGTTGGGGAGAGGTCATCAATGGTGGATTCGGTATGGTACTCGACGGATCAGAAGATGCAACAAGGCGACTTAAAAGCATGCTTTTTTATGATGTCAACAACGGGATTTCCCGTAGAAGTTGGGCAAGAAATGAAGAGGCATTGTTCGCTATTAAGCGGGAAATGGAACGTACTCCGGAATTGGAGGTCACTTTACCGAACTTGGTCAAAGATGAATTGTTAAATAACTTATTTGATTGATTATGGCAACTATTAAAAAACCTAATACCGATAGCTGGATAGGTCGAAAATCTGACCAGCAACTTTATCTTCATGAAAAGGTCAAATTTGATGCTATTGATACCATTACTGAAAACACGATTGCACTATTAGGTTATGCCTGTGATGAAGGTGTTAAACGCAATCAAGGAAGAATAGGTGCTATGGCTGGACCCGATGCCATTAGAACCCAACTTGGGAAAATGCCAAATCACATGGATGTTGAAACAAAGTTTGTGGATTGCGGTGACGTTGAATGCGAGAATGGTGATATGGAAGCTGCACAAAGCCTCTTGACACAAGAGGTTTCACAACTTTTGGCGTATAAAACATTTCCAATAATCATTGGAGGCGGACATGATATTGCTTATGGCCATTACAATGGTATTAGTAAATATATCGGTACCAACGAAACGATTGGAATAATAAATTTTGATGCCCATTTTGACTTGCGAACCAATGAAGATGGCAATAATTCAGGTACACCTTTTTATCAAATCGCTCAGGATTGTCAGGAAAATGGCAGCAGTTTCAATTACCTCTGTTTGGGCATTCGCAAAGATGCCAATGATAAAATACTATTTAAAACTGCTAACGATTTTGGGGTGGGTTATATTGAGAATAATGAATTTTCGATAGAAAACGCCAAATCAATCGTAAGGACACTCCTTGACTTCATTCAGAAAGTCGATCATATTTATGTAACCGTTGATTTGGACGGATTCTCATCAGCTTATGCCCCAGGTGTCAGTGCCCCATCATCAATGGGTTTTACACCTAAAATTGTATTGGAAACCCTTGAGATCATCATAAAATCAAAACAAATGATAAGTATGGATATCGCTGAGATGAATCCTAAATATGATGTTGATGGTCATACAGCTAATTTGGCTGCTTCATTGATTCATCATGTAATGCATAGTATTTAGTACCCTTCCTTACTCCAACCAAGACTGGTAATAATTGCCATCGTCAATATCCAAAGCAGTCTGGGTTAATTGCAATGGCTTGAACGTATCGATCATTACCGCCAACTCCTCTGTTTTGGCTTTACCAATACTTGCCTCATAAGTGCCTGGATGTGGTCCATGGGGAATACCCGCAGGATGTAATGAAATATAGCCTTTGTCAATATTCGTACGACTCATAAAGTCGCCCTCTACATAATAAAGTACCTCATCAGCGTCTATATTTGAATGGTTGTAAGGCGCAGGAATGGCTTCTGGGTGATAATCATACATACGAGGTACAAATGAACAAATTACAAAAGTATTCGTTTCAAAGGTCTGGTGTACTGGTGGCGGTTGATGTACCCTTCCTGTTATGGGTTCAAAATTATGTATTGAAAATCCGTAAGGGAAGTTATAACCGTCCCAACCCACAACATCAAAAGGATGTGAAGCATAGACCAAATGATGTAATTGTCCCTGTTTCCTGACCTTTATAACAAACTCCCCTTTCTCATCATGGGTCTGCAAATTCCTGGGCAATTTAAAATCGCGCTCACAGAAAGGCGAATGTTCCAAATGCTGGCCAAACCAATTGCGATATCTTTTTGGTGTATAGATGGGACTATAAGATTCAGTTACCAATAAACGATTATCATCAGTGTCAAATTCAATTTGATAAATCATTCCTCGGGGAATCAAAAGATAATCACCATATTCAAAAGATATTTCACCCAATAAGGTTTTCAATGTCCCAGATCCTTTATGAATGAACAGTAATTCATCGGCATCGGCATTTTTATAAAAGTATTCGGTCATTGATTTTTTGGGTGCTGCCAAGGCAACATTCACATCAGAATTGAAAAGTACTATTTTTCTACTTTCGATATAATCATCTTCCGGCTTTACTTTAAACCCTATTAATAGTCTCGATTTTATATTATGGGGTACCGAAGCTTTGGGAGACACGTCCCTGGTTTCCCCTACTTCCTTTACCATAGTTGGCCTGTGCAAATGGTACATTAAAGATGACATACCATCAAAACCAATTGTACCGAACAATTGTTCATGGTATAAGGATCCATCAGGTTTTTTGAAAACAGTATGTCTCTTTTGAGGTATTTTACCCAATTTATGATATAACGGCATAATTATATTATTAAATTATCTTCAATAAAAATACGATAAACCATTATTTCAATAAAACTTATTCAGGTATAAAAGGCTGTTAATGACAATTTCATAAATATTGATGCATTTGGGATAATGCACAAAAAAAGCCTCCCATTATTGGAAAGCCTTTCATTGGATCATGTCTTAAAGACATTTTCACAATAGCTTCAATCGAAATTGAAGCTCAACACAACATCGCAAATATACGAAGGATTTTTATACCAAGTGTCTAATTACCTCCTATTTGACAATCTATTATTTGGGTTTATAGGGGCGAACAATCAAACGAGCAGCCTTATCAAAATTTATATAGTTATATGCCCAGTTAAAAAAAACAATGACCCTATTCCGGAAACCGACCAAGGCCATTAAATGAACGAACATCCAGATAAACCAAGCAAAAAAACCACCAAATTTTGCATTCTTTAGATCTACTACCGCTTTGTTACGACCAACGGTAGCCATAGTACCTTTATCATTGTATTTAAATGTCTTCATCTGCTTTCCACTAAGTAGATTCTTTAGATTTTTTGCTAAATGTTTTCCCTGTTGAATTGCAGGTTGGGCAACTTGTGGGTGCCCTTTCGGGTATTCCGTTGTCTGCATATAAGCAATATCACCTATAGCGAAGATATTCTTATAGCCTTCTACTTGGTTAAATCCATTGACTTTAAACCGATTAAGTCGTTCTACCATTTTATCGTTTTCAAAGCCATTTATCACGGCACCGGTAACACCAGCCGTCCAAATAAAGTTTTTGGTTCGCATGGTTTCTTTGCTTTTTAAGACCATCTTGTCCCCATCATAATCCTGGACAATGGTATTTAAATGTACAACCACCCCTAATTTATTTAAAAACTGCATGGCTTTTTTTGATGCTTTTTCGCTCATAGGCGGCAATACGCGTGAAGCTCCTTCAAACAAATGAATCTGCATTTCAGAGACATTAAGATGCCTATAATCCTTAGGAAACACATGGTTTTTAAGCTCCGAAAATGCCCCGGCCAATTCTACCCCTGTTGGTCCAGCGCCAATAATGCAAAAATTCAAAAGGGCATGGCGTTCTTCTAGATCCTCACAATCATCAGCCTTTTCAAAATTCTGTAGCATCAGACTTCTAATATTCAAAGCTTGGGGTACATTCTTCACGGGCATTGCAAATTTTTCAATCGCCTTATTACCAAAAAAATTGGTCTTTGTACCAGTCGCCACGACCAAATAGTCAAATGTCAAACTGCCTTTTGTTGTTGATATAATTTGCTGTTCAGGGTCAATGTGTTCAACCGTTGCCCATCTAAAGTGAAAATCATTAAGATTATTCAGGACTTTTCTCAAAGGATAAGCAATCGAATCGGGTTCTAAACCGCTGGTAGACACTTGATACAATAAAGGTTGAAAAGTGTGATAATTATGCTTATCAATCATCACCAGTTGTACTTCAAGATTCTTGAGTTTTTTCGCGAGAGAAATACCTGCAAAACCACCGCCAATAATTACAATCCTATTTTTATCCGAATGGGGTATATTCATGTATCGTTTCTGTAAAAATAACCAATCTTAAATGGTTAAATAAACAACTTATACAGCTATAGCATTGTTTATATCGTGTACAATAGACGAAACGGATGTTCCCATTCTCGAAAGTTTCTGGATTACGGAGAAAGCAACAGATTAGAACATTTTTAGTAAATCATTAACCATTTCAAACCTTCATTTTTGTAATTTGAAGATAAAGACGAAGAATACAGTAATGTTTTGGGTAGCTTATAAAACAAATAATTTGGTCATTAAAACCATTATACCTGCTACAAATTTTTCGTTCAATTGGGTTTTCTATCTATCCGTATTAGGTCAGATAATGATTGTTTTTATGGTTTACAAAGTCCTGGCCGATAATTATATTACTGAAAAAACATTCAAGGATTTCAATTAAGATCATCCTTTAGGTCAATCCTAATCAGCTACTGCTTTTTTTTTACCAACGGTAGATTTTGTTGGTCTGCTCATGCCAAGTTCTGGAATTACCAATAATGGAATCCGCGTATGGAAAGCCAAGCGTTTAACCACAGGTTCACGGGTCATTTTTTCCATATAGCTATGTTGGTAATTCAGCATAGCCAATAAATGAATATCAAGTTCCTCCGCAAAAACCTCTAAGGTTTTGGAGACTGAATTCAATTCTGATACTGTATGTAAATAATGCTCACACTCACTAAGATATTTACGCAACATATTAAGGTTAAACTGCTGTATCTCAGACAAGGCCTTAATCTCATATTGTACATGTACAATGCGAATGGTAGCCTTAAAACTTTCAGCTAAATCAATCATTGGTTGCAACTCAGACTGTGTATAAAAACGATTGAAATCTGTTGCAAAGGCTATTTCTGAGGGCTTCACATATTCAAAATGTTGGGGAATCGCCAAAACTGGACAATTCTTAACAGATTTAATAATGCGTACCGTATTGCTTCCCATAAACACCTCATCCAAACCTGATGCGCCTTTTGTTCCGGTAATAATCAAATTAATACCATTATTTTCAACAATATTCTTTATTTCATCAACCAGTAAGCTAAAAGATGAAATTGTTTTAAAACTATGGTTAGGACATTTATAAATATCCTTGATCTTGGTAAGCACATTCTTAAGTCCAAGTTCAGAATTATTCCTTGCTCCATCTTCTAACTGCCCTCCGCTCAAAGAAGTTGCCATAAACCTACTGCTCGCAATTGCCGGTGTATAGGTATTCAATAAATGAAAAACACATGCTTCATTCTTGAACAATTCAATAGCGTACTTGGTTGCATTCCATGCATTCTCTGAAAAGTCCGTAGGTAACAATATATTCTTCATCCCAATTATTTTATAATGGGATAAAATTATCGGAACAGAATCAGCGAAACTATGACTTATATCAGTTTTTTAAAATTGGCCTGAAACGCCTTGTTTTGTTGCGTTTGTAAAGCAAAGCAATATTCAGTTGTCATTGTGATATCAACAGGGGGGTCAAAAGCCTTCGATTAAATCTTGAAGTAATTTCTCGTTAACAACCCCTATTTTTTTTCCAGAGGTTTTTATCATTTCCTGCTTTTTGAATTCAGAAATAATTCGTATTGCAGACTCTGTGGCCGTGCCAACTACGTTCGCTATATCCTCTCGCGAAAGGGTAAGGTTCAAAAAACCATGTTTATCTTCCCCATAATTGTTCTTAAGATAAAGGAAAGCTTCTGCAATACGCTGTTTTACCGTTTTTTGTGACATGTTCACTATCACATCATCGGCTTCTTTTAGGTCATGTGCCATATGCCGTAGAACCTCAATTGCAAAATTCGGATTTTGACCTAAGGTATGCGCTATACTGTCTTTAGGGATAAAGCAAACTTCCATATCGTTGACCGCCACAGCACTTAAATTGGTAGATTCCTCGGCAATTACCGATCGCTGCCCCATAACCTCTCCTTTAGTCGCCAATTTTACGATTTGATCCTTACCGTTGGCACTTAACTTTGAGAGCTTTGATACACCTTTCCGTACACAGTACACACCATCCAACTTATCACCTTCTTCAAAAATCGCCTCTCCTTTTTTTACCTTTTTAGTGACCTTTGAGTCAGAGACCTTTTTAAGTTCCGCTTTACTCATAGCACGTAAAGAATTGAATTGTCGAATTATGCAATTCTCACATCTACCTTGTTCACCCTCTTCCATAGAGTAATATCTTTAAGCTCTCTAAATAATTCAATAAAAATATCGAAAAGATGACAATTATCATAAGTATATTTGGGAAAGTTGTAAATATTTGCATCGGGTATAAGTAAATGTAAATGGATAAAGTCAACTGTTATCATTGTGGTGACGATTGCGGCAAGAAACCTACTGAATATGATGGGAAGAATTTCTGTTGCAATGGCTGTAAAACCGTATATGATATTTTCTCTACCTATGATTTGTCTTATTATTATGATTTACAGTCCTCTGCGGGTTCCACACCTAATGTAGTAGACGGAAAATATGATTTTCTCGGGGAAGCTTCGATCATTGAAAAACTGTTGGAATTCAACGAGGACAAGCTACAAATCGTAAATCTTTACATACCCCATATCCATTGTAGTTCCTGTATTTGGATATTAGAAAACCTGAACAAATTAAATGCTGCAATCAGCAGTTCACAAGTTGAATTTCCGAAAAAAACGGCAAGAATTGTATTTAATCCAGAATTACTGAACCTCAAAGAGTTGGTCATTTTATTAGCAAGGATAGGCTACGAACCATACATTTCACTTGATGATTATGACAAAGGAGTAAAGAAGGTAAATCGTAGCCTTATCTACAAATTGGGCGTTGCAGGATTTGCTTTCGGCAATGTCATGTTCCTATCTTTTCCAGAATATTTTGAAGTTGATGAATTCTGGCTAGATCAATATAAAGATGTTTTTCGATGGCTAATGTTCGCCTTTTCATTACCTGTGGTTTTCTATGCAGGGCAAGACTATTTGGTCTCGGCCTACAAAGGACTAAGATCCAAAATCCTGAATATTGATGTTCCTATTGCCTTGGGTATATTGGCACTTTTTATAAGAAGCACCTTAGAGATCACATTTGATTTGGGGACCGGATTTTTTGACAGCTTAACCGGTTTGATATTCTTTTTGCTCATAGGCAGGTTTTTTCAACAAAAAACCTATTCATATCTTTCTTTTGAACGGGATTATAAATCTTACTTTCCGATTGCGATTACTAGAATAAATGGTGATAACGATGAGGAGACCGTTCAGGTCTATGATATTAAGAGAGGAGATAGATTATTGATCAGAAATGAGGAATTAATACCTGTTGATGGTATCCTAATAAATGGCCGTGCACAAATTGATTACAGTTTTGTTACGGGTGAATCGGAGCCTGTATTCAAGGAATCAGGAGATAAGATCTATGCCGGAGGCAAACAAATGAACGATGCTATCGAAATGGACGTACTAAAAACGGTATCACAGAGCTATTTGACCCAACTATGGAGCAATACCGTTTTTAGGGAGGATAAATCAAGCAAATTCCAAACACTCACAGATAGCATCGGCAAGCGTTTTACCTGGGCTGTGTTAACTATTGCATTTGTCGCTACAGCTTTTTGGCTCTACTATGACAGTAGTAAGGCAATGAATGTTTTCACGGCAGTATTGATTATTGCCTGCCCCTGTGCGATTGCATTGGCAGCACCATTCACTCTTGGGAATATGTTACGGATTTTCGGTCGTAAGAAGTTCTATTTAAAAGATACGCAGACCATTGAACAATTGGCCCAGATCGATACTGCAATTTTCGATAAAACCGGAACCATTACAACAACCCAAAAGAGCAGTGCTACCTATCAAGGAATGCGACTTTCTTTTGAGGAAGAATCTCTTTTGAAAAATACATTACGAGCCTCGAACCATCCTTTAAGCCGCACCTTATACGATTTGTTGGCGGAACATAATATTGTACCCCTAGATGAATATCAAGAACATTTGGGAGAAGGTTTGGAAGGCAAAAAAGATGATGCACATATAAAAGTTGGTTCTGCTGATTTCGTAGGTAATTTATTGGATGCCAATCCCCAGAACACATCTGTACACATAAGTAGTAATAACATCTACAAAGGACGTTTTGTATTTCACAATCATTACCGGGAAGGCGTTGCCAGTGTGTTCAAAGAAATGGATGAAACTCTGGATTTGGCCATTTTATCTGGGGATAATGAAGGTGAAAAAACCAGGCTCGAAGAAATATTGCCCAAATTGACCCCGATGTATTTCAATCAAAGACCCAATGATAAGTTGGATTTTATAAAATCGCTCCAGGAACAGGATAAAAAAGTGCTGATGGTCGGTGACGGGCTCAATGATGCAGGGGCCTTGGCACAAAGTAATGTTGGTATTGCAATTTCAGAAAATGTGAATGTTTTTTCGCCAGCATGCGACGGAATTCTTGATGCCTCAAAATTTGAACAACTTCTTAAATACATTATGGCATCAAAAAAAGCCATAAAGATTATTAAACTAAGTTTTTTATTGTCATTTTTATACAATGTTATTGGACTCTATTTTGCGGTAACAGGACAATTGGAACCTGTCATAGCCGCTATTTTAATGCCTTTGAGTTCTATAAGCGTGGTTGGGTTCACAACCTTGGCCACAAATCTTTTGGGGAAAAAATTAATTTAATTTAAATACCTGACAAAAGTCTTTTTTTGTTCTTTTGCAGAAATTTAGATTTGCATCGAAATTTTGGTATTAGGTATGAGTGTTATTTATGTGCTATTGACTATCAGCATTATTGTTGCGATAATCTTTTTCACAGCTTTTATTATTTCTGTCAGAAGTGGGCAGTACGATGATTCGTACACCCCATCTGTTCGTATGCTGTTTGAAGATGAATTGGTCAAACCTACCCCTACTGACAAGGATAGTTCTGCCGAAAGTATTGAAAACAAGAATAAATCAATCCAACTAAATAAAAGTCAAAATTTGTAATTATGGAAGTACAACAGTTTTATTACGATAATAAAATCGTAAAAAAATTCATTTACGCAACATTACTTTGGGGAATTGTAGGGATGTCAGTAGGCCTATTATTGGCCTTCATGTTTCTTTTTCCTAACATGACTGATGATATATCCTGGTTAAGTTTTGGTCGCTTAAGACCATTACACACAAATGCAGTTATCTTCGCTTTTGTAGGTAATGCAATGTTTGCCGGTGTATACTATTCAACACAGCGATTATTAAAGGCCAGAATGTTCAATGATACGTTGAGCAACATAAATTTCTGGGGGTGGCAATTGATTATCGTAGCAGCAGCACTTACGCTTCCACTGGGATATACAACTTCCAAGGAATACGCAGAATTGGAATGGCCAATTGATATAGCCATAACACTCATATGGGTAGTATTTGCATGGAATTTTATTGGAACTCTGCTAAAAAGACGACAACGTCATTTATATGTCGCCATTTGGTTCTATTTAGCGACAATTGTGACAGTAGCTGTACTTCATATATTTAATAGTTTAGAGTTACCAGTTAGTGCATTGAAAAGTTATTCTGTTTATGCAGGTGTACAAGATGCCTTGGTCCAATGGTGGTATGGGCATAATGCGGTGGCATTTTTCTTGACAACTCCTTTCCTGGGCTTAATGTATTATTATGTTCCCAAAGCGGCCAATAGGCCAGTGTATTCCTATAGATTGTCTATTGTTCACTTCTGGTCATTGATTTTCATCTACATATGGGCAGGACCTCACCATTTATTATATTCGGCTTTACCAGACTGGGCGCAAAATTTAGGTGTTGCCTTTTCAGTGATGTTGATTGCACCTTCTTGGGGTGGTATGATCAATGGATTGTTAACTCTACGAGGTGCCTGGGACAAGGTTAGAACCGACCCAACGCTTAAATTTATGGTTGTTGCAATTACCGGTTATGGTATGGCAACGTTTGAAGGCCCTATGCTTTCGCTTAAAAATGTAAATGCTATTGCCCATTTTAGCGATTGGATTATTGCACACGTCCACGTAGGTGCCTTGGCTTGGAATGGCTTCTTGACCTTTGGTATGATTTATTGGTTAGTACCAAAAATGTTCAAAACAAGATTGTTTTCTACAGGAATGGCAAACTTCCATTTCTGGATAGGTACTTTAGGCATAATACTCTATGCATTACCAATGTACGTTGCTGGGTTTACCCAAGCATTAATGTGGAAAGAATTTAATCCTGACGGAACATTAGCCTATGGCAACTTCCTGGAAACCGTAAACGAAATTATTCCAATGTTTTGGATGCGTGCCATTGGTGGTAGTTTATACATTGTAGGTGCACTAGTAATGGTTTATAATATAGTGGTTACCATTAAAAATGGAAGCAAAGTTGAAGACGAATTAGCCGAAGCCGCTGCCTTGACAAGAGTTTCAAAAAGCAGAACCGCTGGCGAAACCTTCCACACTTGGTTAGAACGTAAACCTATCCAATTAACAATTCTAGCTACTATTGCCATTTTAATTGGTGGTATTGTTCAAATTGTACCAACAATTTTGGTAAAATCCAATATACCAACTATTACAAGCGTAAAACCATATACTCCTCTGGAGCTAGAGGGTAGAGACCTTTATATCAGGGAGGGTTGTGTAGGTTGCCATTCTCAAATGGTACGTCCATTTAGAAGTGAGGTGGAACGCTATGGCGAGTATGCCAAAGCAGGTGAATTTGTTTATGACCATCCATTCTTATGGGGTAGTAAACGTACTGGTCCCGACCTATTGCGCGTTGGAGGAAAATACTCTGATAGCTGGCATTTCAACCATATGTATGATCCACAAACTACTTCTTCAGGTTCTATTATGCCCGCTTACCAATGGTTGATCCGTAACGAGCACGACCGTAGTAGTATTCAAGCCAAAATGGAAGCTATGGTTAGTTTAGGTGTTCCTTATAGCGAAGAGGATATTGCCGATGCGTATGGTTCAATGAATGAACAGGCTGCACAAATTGAGAAAAACCTGTCTACTAATCCAGACTTTGTAAGAAGCTATGAGGCAGATAAGAAATATGCCCAGGAAAACGGCCAGGAATTTGTAGAAATGAAAGACCGCGAAATTGTTGCCATGATTGCTTATTTGCAACGATTAGGGACCGATATCAAGGTCAAGGAGACAGGAGAACTTTTATCTGAAAACAAGTAAGTTATGTTGAAATTCGTTAAAAACCACATGGAAAGTATAGATGGCATAGCCACCTATCCTATGATTTCATTACTCATATTCTTTGTCTTTTTTGCAGTGCTTTTCTGGTGGGTTTTCACCGCTCGAAAAGAGTATATCAAAGAAGTAAGCGAAATACCCTTAGAAGATAACAACCAAAATAATAAACAAGCATTATGAAAAATATGTCACCTTGGTGGATTAGAATCCCCGTAGTCTTCTTCATCATTTTCGGATTGATGGAGTACTTTATTGACTCTGGTGAAAAACCAGCAATCCTTGAATACCCGATCACTCAGTTCTTTATGCTGATGGTCTTGCTGATCTTGATAGCAATAGAATTGATATTGAAATTAGTTGAGAACGTTATGTTCCGAACTTTATCGGAAGAAGCAAAAGAACGCTATCTAGAGGCAAAATCATCACAAAACGAATGGACCTGGGGCAACAATGTCTGGAACAAGCTTACAGGGAACAAACCTATAGAAGAAGAGGGCGAAATTATTTTAGATCACAACTATGATGGTATCAAGGAGCTCGACAATGAGTTACCACCTTGGTGGGTTTGGATGTTCTATGCCACTATTATTTTTGGCGTTGTTTATCTCGTTCGTTTCCATATTGTCGGCGATTATGATCAAGATATGGAATATGAACAAGAAGTTGCTGCGGCCACCCTTGCTATTGAAGAATACAAGAAAACGGCTAAAGATCTAATTGATGCAACCACTGTTGAATTGTTGACCGATGCTGCCGACCTTAGTGCAGGTAAAGGCATATATGAAACAACTTGTTTGGTTTGCCATATGGCCGATGGTGGTGGTGGAATTGGACCAAACCTTACTGATGAAAACTGGATTTTAGGTGGTGGTATTAAGAACGTTTTCAACACTATAGCGGAAGGCGGTAGAGATGGTAAAGGAATGGTTGCTTGGAAGCAAACATTAAAGCCGCTAGAAATTGCACAAGTGTCAAGCTATTTGTTAACATTCCAAGGAACAACTCCGGCCAACCCAAAAGCACCGGAAGGTGATGTTTGGGTAGAAGGGAATTAACATTTTGAAAAAGCAACTGATTTTGTCAATGTTGCATTCAATGAATACTGATCTTTTTCTTTAAAGAAGATTAAGCAATGGCACAAAACAGTGATAACTTTCGGGATTCAATAGGTACGATTAGCGAAGAAGGTAAACGAGCTTGGGTTTTCCCAAAAAAACCTAGTGGCAAATTCTATAAATATAGGAAACTGGCAAGCTACTTTTTGTTAGCATTCCTAATCCTTTCTCCAATTATAAAAATCAACGGTAACCAATTTTTGATGTTCAATGTATTGGAACGACGTTTCAATATATTCGGATTTCCATTCTGGCCTCAGGATTTTCATTTATTCGTAATTTCAATGATCATTGGGGTTATTTTCATTGCCCTATTTACAGTTGCTTTTGGTCGTATTTTCTGTGGATGGATTTGCCCCCAAACTATTTTTATGGAAATGGTTTTCCGCCGTATAGAATTCTGGATAGACGGGGATCGAGGTGCACAAAGACGATTGGACAAACAAAAATGGAATGCAGAGAAAATAAGAAAGCGAATCTTCAAATGGTTCGTATTCTTTGTCATTTCATTTATCATAGCTAATGTATTTTTGGCCTATTTAATTGGTAGTGATAGATTGTTTCAGTACATCTCCGATGGACCCTTACAGCATGTAAGCACGTTGGTTGCATTATTGGTGTTTACTGCTGTATTCTATTTCGTCTTCGCATGGTTCAGAGAGCAGGTATGTATTATAGCTTGCCCTTATGGGAGAATGCAAGGTGTCTTATTGGATAATAAATCAGTAATAGTGGCCTATGACCATAAGCGTGGTGAAAGTTTAAATGGTAGAAAGAAATTCCGAAAAGGCGAGGACAGAGAAGCTCTTGGCCATGGTGATTGTATTGATTGTAAGCAGTGTGTACATGTTTGCCCCACGAATATTGACATTCGGAACGGTACGCAATTGGAGTGTATAAACTGTACGGCCTGTATTGATGAGTGTGATGCCATAATGGATAAAGTAAATCTTCCGAAAGGATTGATTCGCTATGCGAGTGAGGACGAAATAACCAAAAAAGAGAAGTTCAAGTACACCCCTAGACTTAAAGGATACTCCGCTGTTTTGGTGATTTTAACTGGGGTTCTTATCGGTATGCTCTTCTTACGAAATGATTTGGAAGCCAATATACTTAGACTCCCTGGTCAATTGTATGAGCACAAAGAAGGGAATATCATTAGCAATGTTTACACTTATAAACTAATCAATAAGACTACGAAGGAAATTTCGGATGTAAGTTTTAAACTTTTATCCCACACAGGAACAATAGAGTTGGTAACGCACGAGAATTTTAAGGTACCGGCCCAAGATCTAGCGGAAGGCACATTGTTCATAGAAATAAACAACTCAGCCTTAAATGGTAATAAAGATAAATTAAAAATTGGAGTCTACAGTAGTGATGATTTAATTGAAACAACAACAGCTAGGTTTTTGGGGCCTAGAAGTTACAATTAAAAAACTCTAATTTTAAAGATGATATTATGAAAATAAATTGGGGAACAGGTATTGTATTGGCATTTATTGGCTTCATAGGGTTTATTCTATTCTTTGTGGTCAAAATGAGCTTGGATACCAGAGCCAATCATGATTTAGTCACTGAGGAGTATTACAAGGAAGAATTGGCCTATCAAAAAGAAATCGACGCAGAGACCAATGCAAATAACCTATCCTCAAAATTGAAAATCAGGAAAACCCCGGAAGGATTGATAGTTAAGTTTCCTGAGAACATTGATCTAAAAAAAATTAAAGGTAAAGTGTCCCTATATAGACCATCCGATAAACACTTGGATTTTAACTTACCCATAAGTTTATCCAATACACATTTGCTCATACCTGACAAACGTTTGTTGGATGGTCGCTGGGACATTAAAATAGCCTGGGAATACCAGGACAAACCTTATTTATTCAAAAAAAGTATAACCTATTAACCCATGTTAGTATCAGCAATAGCCTTAGGTCTAATGGGAAGCCTCCACTGCGTTGGAATGTGCGGCCCCATAGCCTTTATGCTACCAGTTGATAGAAGTAATAATTTCAAGAAAATTTTTCAGGTTTTTCTTTATCACATTGGCAGACTATTCGCTTATGTACTTATAGGTTTGGTTTTTGGTCTGTTGGGCAAAGGTCTTTATGTTTTTGGAATGCAGCAAAAGCTTTCAATAATTATTGGAGTTTTAATGATTATCATTGTATTAATACCTTATAAGACAATTGGTAGATACAACCTTTCAAAACCTGTATTCAGGATTATGACCAAATTAAAAAACCGATTAGGTCAGGAATTAAAGAAGAAATCCCCCGATACGTTTTTAACCATTGGTTTCTTAAACGGTTTTCTACCCTGTGGTTTAGTCTATATGGCCCTTTTCGGGGCAATCGCTATGGGCAGTGCTGTAGAGGGTAGCTTGTACATGGTTCTGTTTGGGCTCGGGACTATACCTTTAATGACAACTGCTATTTATATGAGCGGTCTATTAAAGCGTTCGGCAAAGAAAAGAATACAACAATTAATTCCAATTTTTGTAGTGGTAATAGGTGTACTATTCATTCTTCGCGGGATGGGCTTGGGTATTCCTTACATTTCTCCAAAACCTGTAACAGAGATGGTATCAAGTGCGATGGAGTGCCATCCATAGAATTTTGTAATTGTTAGTATTTTTATTGACTAGTAATGATTTCTTGAATAGTATTCATTGTTGGCTTGCGATAAGTTTGAATCAAGGCTTAGGACAGGTCGATAAAAAAAGCATAAATATTAACCGAAAAGGATTATTAATTTATAATAAAACACTATGGACAATTCATTCAAAAAAGTTACAATTGAAGAAGCAATATCAATTGTTAAGTCTGGTGATCGCATTTTTGTTCAAGGAGCCGCAATGACCCCAAATACATTAGTAAATGCCTTGTGCGAAAACAGATATAAGGAACTCGAAAATGTCGAAGTTATATCAATTCATACAGATGGTGAAGTTAAATATGCCATCCCCCCGTACAGTCAATCTTTCAATATAAACAGCTGTTTCGTTGGTGGAAATGTGAGGAAAGCGGTAAACACAAACCAAGGTGATTATATACCCATCTTCCTCAGTGAGATAGGGTTATTATTCAGAAGAAATATACTACCGTTGGATGTTGCCATAGTTCAGGTTTCTCCCCCTGACCGTCACGGATATTGCTCTTTGGGGATTTCCGTTGACGTTACGCTACCTGCAATCCAAACGGCAAAAAAAGTAATTGCCCAAGTTAATCCACACGTACCTAGAACCCATGGTGATGGTATAATCCATGTTCGTAATATAGACTACGCCATTGATGTAAATGCACCTATTCATACGTACAATCCGACCGAACTGTCTGAAATAGACAAAAAAATCGGTAAACATGTTGCGGGACTAATAGAAGATGGCGCAACTTTGCAATTAGGCATCGGAAATATTCCGAATGCCGTATTGAACAATCTACAAAATCACAAAAGATTGGGCGTGCATACCGAGATGTTTTCTGACGGTATCTTGCCCTTAGTAGAAAAAGGGGTTATTACTGGCGAGGATAAAGTCATGAACGTAAGAAAAATTGTTACCGCTTTTGCAGCAGGTTCACAAAATCTTTATGATTTTATAGATGATAATCCTTTGGTACAATTCAAAGAAGCCGCCTATATTAATGACACGGCAGTAATCAGAAAAAACCCTAGGGTAACAGCCATCAACAGTGCGATTGAAATTGACCTCACTGGGCAAATATGTGCGGATAGTATAGGTTACAAACACTTTTCAGGAGTTGGTGGCCAAATGGATTTTATTAGAGGTGCCAGGCTTTCTGAAGGTGGCAAACCTATCTTTGCCTTATCTTCACAAACGGGTAAGGGAATCTCAAAAATAACCCCCCATTTAAGGGAAGGCGCAGGTGTTACCACTACAAGGGCCCACGTTAACTATATAGCCACCGAGTACGGCGTTGTGAGTTTGTTTGGTAAAAATCTGCATCAACGTGCGAAAGCAATGATTTCAATAGCCCATCCTGACCATAGAGAAGCATTGAGCAAAGCCGCTTATGAACGTTTTGACAGATAAAAACAAATGACTAAAGTCGACATTAAGAATAGGGCTGATATTACTTTATTGGTAGAGACCTTCTACACTAAGATAAGGGCTGACCAAGTTTTGGGCCCTATTTTTAATGGTATAATCAAGGATTGGGAAAGCCATTTGGTATTGTTGACCGATTTTTGGGAAACCCAATTGTTCCTAAAACGAAAGTACTTTGGAAACCCCGTAACTGTTCATCAAGAAGTTGATGATAAAATGAAGCACAAAATAAATCCAGAACATTTTGGCTTATGGCTAAACCTTTGGTTTGAAACCTTAGATGAATTATTTGATGGAGAAAACACATGGATTGCAAAAAACCGAGCTCAAAAGATGTCTACCATGCTTTATATGAAAATGTATGAAAACAGACAGAAATAATGTTAACTAGTCTAGTTTTCGTTTCAGATTCATACCCAATAAAATTAATAGAGCCAGAGGAAGTAAAAGACTTGAAATTGCGAGAACCTCAAAATATCCTTTGAAAATGGTTACCCTTTGCCAAGCCAATATTCCTTTGACAAAAATCATGGTTTCGGTCAAAAAAAATCCTAACAGATATAAATAGTATACGCTTTTAGATAGATTAAGTAGCTTAAAAAAGTTTAAAAATAACATAAGCCCAATTGTTACCACACCTAAAAAAGTCCAATGCAAATATCCTATAGTAAAGTCGGTTATTGAAGCTGCGAAGTTCGCAAAATAAGGGAAAGCTGTTAATAACTGCAACAGTATTTTAATACCTACAAGGGCAATAACAGTAATTAACAAATTCTTTTGGAGCGGTGTAAGTATCTGAAACAGTTTTTCTTTATGTCCTATCCCTAACAGTAATAGAATCCCAAAGGCCATTATTTGAAGTATTGCCCCTAAACCACCAATAACATATAATGATATATGTGGTTTTATCCACAAAGTTGACAAGGAAAATGAGAACACGATTCCTAAATTAATCAACCAAAAAAAACGATTGAAAGTTACTTTTGGAATCATAATTGTATTATGCCCCATGACATGAAAAAAAACACTTAAAAGACCGAGAATCATCCATCCATTATATTGAAAATGCAGGTAGAAATAAATAGACATTCTGTACCATATAGACTCGGTACCCAAGGTATTCATAATCGCACCTAAAGTCCATGGCCCCAAACTGGAAAGAACCATATACCATAATGCGAACTTTGCACATTTATACGAATTGGTTTTCCTATAAGAAGTAGGAACATATTTCATGAAAAAACCTGCAAACCAATACGAAGCAATCAAAAACAGGGTTGAGAAAGTAATAGAAAACAAAGCGTAACCTTGAAAAGGGAATGACAATAACATGCCTATTAATGTTACTTGAGTAAACCAGAAAAGGCGACGATATTTCAAATTAAGCTCCTGCCTTTCAAGAAATATCTTATACAGTAGCGTGGTCAAACCCAAATATACCCACCCTAAAAGCGCGATATGGGAATGGGTATGAACAATGAACTTATAATTAGCAGAAACTTCAATAGAATTAAAAGATCTCAACACTACCCCAAGAACAGCGGCAATTATAAAATAGCCGAGAGCTATGTTTATATGTTTCTTTAAATTCATAAAACCATTATTGAAACGTTATGGAGTGATCTTTAGTTAAAAATCCTTTCTTTTTGATTTATAGGCCAAGCGCCAAATGGGTAGGATTGTCCATATAAGCAACATTGCAATAGAAACCAACAGTCCTAAATTAGTTCCAAAAAAGGATTTGAACACTGCTCCGGTATAACCCAAAAGAGCTGATATATCCAACTTTAATAAAATAAGTGTTCTTGACAAGTCAATGGGATTGAACATTGTTGCGACCAAGGAATATGAATCCAACGGATAGTCCTCAAATACTATTAAAGACAATAAGAACAGTCCATCATAAATTACTGCCAGAAATAACCACAACAAAACAGCATATCCAAAACCTTTTATTTTATTTTCATTTGATAGGGCTATATTAAATGCAAGTGCCGTAAAAATCAAGGTCAAAAAAGCTCCTGTAATCAAGAGTAGGGAAAAATCCCAAATGGTATCACTTCGAAACAATCCATATAGAACAAAAGGAATTCCCAAGCCAAATATAAGGCTCATGGTTAAAGAGCTTGCTACGCCTAGGTATTGACCCAAAAATATTGAACTTCTTTTTAAGGGTTGGGCAAGTAATAGTTCAGTAAATTCTTTCGAATTATAAAAATACATGACCCCAAAAATGGTACTTATCAGCGGAACTAGTACGATAATAACGTTCATCAAAGTTATTACAGCTTTCGAAAGATCATTGTTCAGAAACAACAATACAAAGCCCAATGCCAGGTAAAACAAGAAGTACACATAGCTCCAACGACTGCGCATTAAATCGTAAAAACTGTATTTCAGAATCTTAAGCATCAGCTGTTTGTGTTGATATAGCCGCAATGGCATGTTCAAAATCGGTTTGTTTGGTCTTGGTCATCAATTGCTCAACACTACCTTTGAAATAAATATTACCTTCCAAGAGATAAACAATCTCATCGGCCATTTCCTCAACAAATTGCATGATGTGGGTTGTAATCAAAATAGTCTTACCCCTGTTCTTTTCTTGAAGAATCAATTGCTTTAGCTTAATGAGCGATGCAGGATCCAATCCTGTGGTAGGTTCATCGAGGATTATCAAGGGACTATCGAACATAAAGGTCAAGACGATATTCACCTTTTGCTTTGTCCCTCCAGAAAGTGTTCCCAATTTTTTATCCAAATAGGGTTCAAGACCAAATAGTTTTATCAATTCCAGCTCCTTACTTTCTTTTTGGCGAAGGTCTTTGATCATCCGAATTAATTCTTTTACTCTGAGGTTGCCCGGGAAATTGGCAATTTGAGGGAGATAATCTATTTCTTGGCGGTATTTCCAGTTTTTCTTAATTCTTTTATCCAATACCGTAATACTTCCCTTATTAGGTACTACCATTCCTAAAATACTTTTTATCAAGGTAGTTTTACCTGAGCCATTGGGGCCAAGTACGGCAAATATTCCACCTCCATGTATTTCCAAATCCAAATTGGAAAGTACCTGGTTCTTACCAAAATTTTTATGGAGACTATCTATCTGTATCATTCTGATTTTTTCATTAGCGGCATGGCATCCAATAAGTTGTCTGGAGTAAAAACAGGAGATACTTTCTCCGAAAAATCAATTATATCCATAAACAAGCTGCGTAACAAGACAATAGTTTCTGGTGTTCGGTTCACAATGTATGAAAACAATTTTACAGGACGATAAGGCACATCCCCTATTCCGTCCTTATCCAAATCGTAGCCCGTATAGTTGCTCCAATAATTTTTCTCGAATACATTGTCGTTCAACTTACTATTATAAGAAATATCAAAAGAGTTATAAAGAAAGTTATTGTTTCTGAACGAATTTGTATAACAGGCCCCACGTACTTTTATGGCCCACCCATTTTTTATAAATCCGTTATTTTCGTAAGCAATTCTATTGGATCCTTCTATATTAATCCCAATGGTATTCTCTTCAAATGTGTTACCCGATATTTCAGCGTCATTGATCTCTTTCAATAGTAAACCAAAAGAGGCTGTTCCCCAATTCTTCCTAAAGACATTATTAAGCATCCTTATCTTTTTTGAGAACATAACAGCAACACCAGCGCCATTATTTTCAAAATGATTATTTTCATAAATATCATCATTGGAGAACATAAAATGCAGTCCATAGCGAACATTGTTTGAACTTGTATTGTTTTTAATGGTAATATTATCTGAAAACTCAAGATAAATACCATCCCTCACATGCTGCACAATATTTTGATCTACCTCAATATTTTGACAATACCAAAGTTGAATACCATTACCTGAATTAAATTCTTCCACAGCATCACCAACAATATTATTATGATAGACCCTTCCGTTTTGTGATTTCTCTAAATAAATCCCAAAAAACAATTTTTCCAAAACTACATTTTGAATGAGGAAATTTTTACTTTTTACAACTCGAATAGCCGCATAATCGCTGGTATAGCTTGTGCCAACATTAATGATAAAAAGGCCGTCTACAGTAACATTATCTGAAGTGATTGTAATAATCTCACCTTGATCTTCTCCGTCTATTACAGGAAACTCTTCCCCCATTAGTGTCAAGGGTTTATCAATCACAATATTGAATTCCCTGTATGTGCCTTTTTTAACTAGAAGTGTATCGAAATCAGTCGCAAGGGCTACACCTTCTTTAATGGACTTGACTTTACAAGACGAACAAACCTCGATGGTCTTACCCCAAAGTGAAGCTCCCATAAATAAAATAAAAACCGTTAATGGCAGCTTAAAAACAATCATTATCTAATTATTAAAAATTTTGAATTTTCATTGGCAACAACAAAGTGTGTAGTTTCTTTAGGGAAACTAAAATTTTGCCGTGTTTTCAATTGGTATGAATCCCCATTAATGTAAAAAACAATATCGCCCTCTAAAACAATCAATTGTGCATCAGTAGGAGAGGTATGTTTTGGAAAGGTTGCCCCTTTTTCCAAACTAATATTAAGAATCTCCAAAGCACTGGTTTTCACTAATTTTTCGACTTGTACCTTTTCGAATTCCTGTTCTACGATTTGATTACTTACTTCGTACATTTTGTTTAAACTTTAATTAAAAAATAATGGTTAACAGCATTAACCGGACATACCATGACCGTAAAAAACCATTAACCATTAAAATTTATTTTATTACTGTACTTTGAATCTTGTTAATAACTCCTCCCAAGAGTACAATTTACCATTATTTTCGGCTTCTACATGCTCAGCTTCATTTATTGAATGAAAAGCTGACAGGTATTCGCCCATAGGACTTGGAATGTCCTTACTAATTAAAAAGGTAGCTTTTTTGGCATCAATCAACTCGCCGGGGGCCTGATAGTCATTTGCCAAGAAAAGCTTAACGCTGACAATATCAATATCCTTTAAATGATTTACCATACATTCTACAGCGTCAAACTTGAATGCCTTCCCTTTATTAGTCACTATTTGTGCAGCATGTTGCCTATCTACAATGGTCATTGAACAAAAATGACAGCCATCTGACCCATATGCTATTGGTTCTGGACGAATAGAACAGCCCATAACCAGAAATCCCATTAATAAAATGACATATACGCCAAGTGACCTCATTCTCAGATTATTTGTTTTCTTTCCTACCTACAAAATAAGCTACCAAAGACATTGCTATGCCTACTCCCATAAATAAAGCTCCCAATTGTGGATACGAATGGGCCTTGAAGTTAAGAATATCCTTTGATCCAAACAATGGAGGCTGAAAACCCATTACCGTACCATCTGGATTGGTAAATTTCATTATTGCTTTTGGATCCAAATCATGGCCATAATCATGTTCCCATAAATAAAAATCATAAAGTCCTGCAGCACTTAAACTTACCATTAATATAAACCAGTACAAATACCATTTATAGTTAGCCTTAAATGCAATCAGCAATCCCAGGATTGTAGTGATAATAATTCCTGCGGGAAAAATCTTGAACTCTGGAATGGCATCCGGAATATATTTCATGCCCACATAGTGGTTCATCAGATTTATATTCTTGATGTCATGAGGGTTGGCGTCTGCAAAATCATTGATGTAGATATCCATTCCAAGTGGTGTAGGATATTGAGGGGCTTCCAACGTAATATTCCAAAGTGGAAATACGAAAAGAAAAAGGGGGAGTAAAACACCCACGAACATTAAAATGCGTGATTTTTTCATTATATAGAGGTAATTAAGCTTGTAAAAAGCGGGTTGATATTAAGTGCAACCCGCTTTTTTAATTGAAATAAAATAATCTACAAGAGTGCTTTTATTCACCTAAAGAATGTGATAGTTCAATATTTGAATTGGCAGGAGACACCCTAACGTAACCCTGCATTTCTTGGTGTAAGGCAGAACAGAAATCTGTACAATAAAATGGCCATACACCTACTTGTTTAGGTTCCCAGACAAAAGTTTCCGTTTGCCCTGGCATAATCAAAAGTTCAGAAGTATTTGCACCTATAATACTCACACCATGGGGGACATCATAATCCTGTTCCAAGTTAGTAACGTGGAAATAAACTTTATCCCCAACTTTAACGCCTTCAATATTATCAGGGTTAAAGTGGCTACGGATCATGGTCATATAAATGTGCACTTCTTTTCCATTTCGTACCACTTTAACATCATTGTCATTCGTAGTCGCGTACTCATGCTTGTTTTCAGTAAGGCTGAAAATCTTCTTGGAATTTGCCTTCACAATACTGGCCTCGATACCAGCTGCATAGTGAGGTTCACCAATTGTTGGGAAATCCAATAACAATTCCATTTTCTCTCCTGAAATATCGAAGAGCTGTGCAGACTGTGTAACTTCTGGACCAGTAGGCAGATATCTATCTTTGGTAATTTTGTTCATGGCTACCACGTACTTGCCGAAAGGCTTCCTTGAGTTACCACCCGGTATCATTAAGTGACCAACAGAGTAATAAGTAGATTGTCTGTCAACTACATCCCAAGTTCCTAATTTCCATTTAACAACTTCCGAAGAAATAAAGAAAGTGGTATAGGCATTTCCCTGTCCGTCAAATTCAGTATGTAAAGGTCCTAAGCCAGCTTGGTTTACAGTTCCTGCAAGAACATCCTCGAATTTTAATATCGGAATACCATAGGCTTCACCATCAAACTTTTCCCCTTCAATAGCTGCCAACATTTTAGTAAAGGAATGTACAGTTAAATCTGCGGAAAGTTTACCAGCACCCACTATGTACTCACCAGATGGATCCACATCACAACCATGAGGGGATTTAGGGGTTGGTAAGAAATATACTGCGCCAGGAACTTCAGCTGGATTCACAACCAAAACTTCCTTTTTCATTGTTGAAGTCGCTGTATGCGTGTGCTCATCGTAAACATTATGTGCATAATTGGAAGGCATTTTTTTACCACCACCATTATTCACATATTCCTCAATTGCCTTCCAGTTAACAGCGGCAATAAAGTCCTTATCATTCTGTGAAGCATTAACTTCCAATAAAGTGTTTGCTTCTTCTGTATTATATGTAGTAAAGAAGAACCATCCGTGGGATGCACCTCTACCAGGATGTGATAGGTCATAATCAAATCCGGGCATCAATAACTGGAATTTTATATCCATTCCACCATCTTCAGGATCCACACTAATAAAAGATAACGCTCCTTTAAAATTGCCTTTATATTCCTTAATGGACATATCCCGTTGTGGAACTGGGACTGAAAAACGAGTCCCTGCAACTACATACTCGGTATTTTCAGTTACAAAAGAAGAACTGTGGTTACCTGCACTGTTGGGTACTTCAATAATTTCAGTGGTTTCGAAAGTAGTCAAATCAATTTTAGCAATACGAGGTGTATTGTTACCATTAATAAAAACATAACGACCATCAAGCTCGCCATTAGTTTGCGAGATATCAGGGTGGTGAGAATCATCCCAAGGCACAAAACCATGTGATGTGTTCAACATAGGTTTGGTTTCTTCGTTATACCCATAGGCTTTTTCAGCATCTTGTGAGAAAACTGGAATAACCTTGAACAAACGACCTGAGGGAAGACCATAAACTGATAATTGTCCACTGAATCCACCTGAAATAAAGGCATAATACTCATCATGCTCCCCAGGAGCTACATATACCTTCTCAGCAGCACCGGAAGACAATGCCCCATTGCTAGTTTTGCTTTTAGGTTGGCAACTGGTTAAGACCATTGCCAGTCCTAAAAAGGCAAGTACTGAATATTTGATATTTTTCATTTTACTTAATTTACTTGTTTACTTAGTTGTTTTATTATTCCGATGGAGGCAACATTACTTTATCGATGACATGTACAATTCCGTTACCTCCTTTTACACTACCTAATATCTTAGCTCCTCCTACATATACATCGTCACCTTTTACCTCGACCATAACATCTTGGTTATTGGCCTGACCCAATTTCTTGAATTTCTTCAAGAAATCTTTGCTGTAATTACCTGGAGTTACATGGTACTTTAAAATATTTGCCAGATCACCTTTATTCTCAGGCTTTAATAAAGTTGCAACTGTACCTTCAGGTAGGGCATCAAAAGCGGCATTTGTAGGCGCAAAGACCATTAAAGGTCCTGCGTTTACCAAGGCGTTTTCCAATTCAGCCGCTTGTACGGCAGCGACCAAAGTGGTATGATCGGGAGAGCCAATAGCAATCTGTAATACATTTGGCGTGGAGCCGTCATCTTCGATAAAGGCCTGACCTTGTCTCTTAACTTCTTTCGTGTTTGCTGTAGAAGAAGAAGTAGTTTCTGTTTTGGTCTCATTTTTACAACCGACAAATAAAATCAGCATAAAAAATGAACCAATAAGCATTCTTAATTTGGTTGTTGTTTTCATATGATTGTTAATTATAATGTTCTAAAGTATTCCAAAACAGCTCTTGCCTGTTCTTCTGTAAGCCCTTGATTTGCCATTGGCGAACCATTGAATTCCATTAACAAGTCTTTAGCCAATGGATCTTCCTTTACCATCTGATCAGGGTTAAGAATCATATTCATGACCCATTCCGGAGTTCTTCTCTCTAAAATTCCATCTGGTGCGGGCCCAATGAATTTTTTGCCAATTCTATGGCAGGCCAAACACAATTGGTCATAGACTTCTTTCCCTTTGGCGGCCATAGCATCATCAACATCATTCAATGTCAACGAAGTAATTGGGCCAACGCCTTTGTTTGTTAAATCTATTCGTTCAGAAGCCTTAGTTTCTTTAGTTGCTGGCGTTTCAACTGTTTTTTCAGTAGTTGTTTTTTGTCGCTTCACACTAAATCCTTCTTTTTTCTTCTCTTCCTTACCACCACAACTTATCAGTAGTAATGAGAAAAGAAGAACTACACTTTTAATTAGTATTTTCATTATTAAATATTTATTGAATTATAGGGCAAAAATATGAGTGGTCTAGTCATTAAAACATGATATAAGTCATATTTAGGACAAATTTGTCTTTTTACTTTTATTCTTTCAAAAACTAATTTTTGAAATGTTTTCAAATTCCTCTAAGTATGCACTTAAGGCTGTACTGTATTTAGCAGTATATTCAAGTGAATCAAATAAAATATTGGCGAAGAACATTAGTGAGCCCATTAATGTTCCCCAAGCTTATATCGCAAAATTATTACAGGAGCTTTCTAGACATAATATTGTTTCTTCCACCCGGGGTCCTAACGGAGGATTTTACATAAACGCTCAAAATAGGGAAATACCATTGATTGATATTGTGAGCGTCATTGATGGCGCTAACAGGTTAAACTCTTGCCTTTTGAGTGTGCAAAATTGTAATAACGAAAAGCCTTGTCCGCTTCATAGTTTTGCCGATCCTTTTAGGACCGACCTGATAAATAATCTTAAAAAGAACACAATCGGGGATATGGCGAAAGATATAGAATCGGGGAAATCATTCTTGCCCTTGTAAATTATATCCTTGCTTCAATTCGGTAAAAAGTGTAACTTTCTCTTAGATTTTTACCAACAATTAAATCCGAATTATGGACAAAGGCAAAACCAGAAGGTCATTTCTAAAAAAAGCAACATTAGGTTCCGCTGCAATAACATCAGCTCCCTACGTTCTTGCTTCTACTAACCAGCAAAAATTAACGCTATCAAGAGACTATTTCAATCAGAAATATACGTCTAACAATCACATAAACCTTGGATTGATCGGGTCGGGAATACAAGGCATTTATGATACAACTGCTGCTTTGAAAGTTGATGGCGTAAAATTAGTTGCCGTTTGTGATCTTTATACAGGAAGATTGGATCGTGCTAAGGAACTTTGGGGTGATGATATTGCGGTAACAAAAGATTATCGAGAATTATTGGATCGAAAAGATATTGATGCGGTAATTGTGGCCACACCAGATCACTGGCACAAGAAAATTACGATTGATGCCATGAAAGCCGGTAAAGCCGTCTACTGTGAAAAACCCATGGTGCAAAATTTTATGGAAGGTCATGAAATAATAAAAGTCCAAAAACAGACTGGGGCGGTTTGTCAAGTAGGGAGCCAGGGAATGTCTTCGCTCGGAAATGAAAAAGCAAAACAATTATATGAAGATGGCGCAATTGGTGAAATTGTGATGCTCGATTTTTACAACGATCGTTATTCTGCAGAAGGAGCATGGCAGTACCCGATTCCACCAGATGCAAATCCTGAAACTGTGGATTATGATACCTTTTTAGGATCTGCACCGAAAGTACCTTACGAGTTAAAACGATTTTTCAGGTGGAGGAATTATCAAGATTATGGGACCGGTGTTGCAGGCGATCTTTTCGTACATGCCTTTTCTACCCTAAACCATGTCATAAGTTCTCATGGCCCAAACCGGGCATTGGCAACTGGCGGACTGAGATACTGGAAAGACGGCCGTGATGTACCTGATGTAAGTATAACACTGTACGATTATCCCAAGACCAATACCCATGCTGCGTTCAACGCCTCATTTCGTATAAATTTTATCGCTGGTAGTGGCGGGGGTGGGGGCTTTAAACTAATTGGGACAGAAGGTGAAATGGTAATTGGCCAGAATACTGTGAAAGTGGTCCGTTCTAAATTAGGAATGGTGCCAGGGGGATATTCCATGATTGCCTATACCGAGGCTACCCAAGAAAAAATTAGGAAAGGATATGCTTCCCAAAACCTAGAAAGCAGAACGTCTAACCTTAATACAGGAGAAACTATCTGGGAAGCCCCGAAAAATTATAAAGGAGGCCATTATGATCATTTTTACAATTTTTTCCAGAGTATACGAAATAAGAAAACAGTCATCCAGGATCCGACTTTTGGCTTAAGGGCGGCAGGAGCTGCCTTACTTGCCAATGAAAGCTACTATCAAAACAAACCGATAAGTTGGAATCCAGATGCCATGAAATTATTGTAAGCCTAAAATATGAAAAGAACAACCTTTTTCCTTTGCCTACTGATTTTGCCTTTTTTCAATTATTCGCAGTCCAACCCTCTGAATATTGTGGTTATAGGAGCACATCCTGATGACTGCGATATTGATGCTGGAGGCACTGCTATCCTATTTTCGAAAATGGGTCATAATGTGAAATTTGTTTCACTTACTAATGGTGATGCAGGTCATTATAACATGGGCGGTGGTGAGCTTGCTAAAGTCAGGATTGCCGAGGCAAAAGAGGCCGGTAAAAGATTTGGGGTTGAATATGTGGTCCTTGATAATCACGATGGCGAATTAATGCCAACCTTGGCAAATAGATTAAAGATTATTCGCGAAATTAGAAAATGGGATGCCGATATCGTAATCGCCCCAAGACCAAATGATTATCACCCGGACCATAGATATACTGGAATACTTGTTCAAGATGCAGCATTTATGGTCATAGTCCCCAATATTGCTCCAGAAGTTCCTGCACTAAATAAAAACCCTGTTTTCTTATATTGTGAGGACAAATTTCAAAGACCAAATCCGTTTGAACCAGATATTGCAATAAACATTGATTCTGTTTTTGATCAAAAGATATATGCCATATCCGCACATGAATCGCAGTTTTTTGATTGGCTTCCTTGGCTTTCAGGTAATTTGGACAATGTACCCAAAATGGAAAATGAGCGTTTGGAAATGCTTGCTAACTGGCGTTATAAACCTCTAGATAAAAAAACAATTGAATGTCTGGAAAAATGGTATGGTGAAAAAAAAGCATCAATGACCAAACATGCCGAAATATTTGAAATTTGTGAATATGGTTCACAACCATCAGCTGAAGAGATACTTAGATTATTTCCTATGCTCCCAAAAATGACTGATTAAATACAAAAAAAGGGAAGCCAAAACCGGCTTCCCCTCTAAACATCAATTTAACATAAATAATTGACAACTAAATCTTAAAAGTCACTACTGGTACATTAGAGTGATTTGCAATATCTTCACCTATACTTCCCATAAAAAAGTGGGATAATCCTTTTCTACCATGGGTAGGAATACCAATGATATCCGCATTGATTTTCTCGCCATAATTGAGAATTCCCTTTTCAATACTGTAATCATTATGAATCTCAACTTCCAAA
>JAAETN010000070.1 GCA_024228355.1 Maribacter sp.
AAACAGCTGGACATTTTAGATTCAAAAGTGCGATTTTGTGGCCCAGTGTCTGGTGAAGCCAAGAATCGGGCCTATCTGGAAGCAGATGTGTGCGTTATACCATCCTATTCGGAGAATTTTTGTATTGTGGTTGCCGAAGCCCTGTCGATGGGAATGCCTGTCATAGTTAGTGACAGTCTGGCATGGGGCGAGGTCGAAGCGCGTGGCTGTGGGCTGGTCGTAGGTAACGATCCCGATTCACTCGCAGGGGCAATTTACAACATAAGTAGGATGGAATTGTCAAGGATGGGGGTGAAGGGATGGCAATGGATGAAACAAGACTATAGTTGGGATACTATAGCTAAGGAAATGGCAAATTTATATCAACTGCAACTAATCTAGTAACGAGTATTATGCCAAGTTCACCACAACCCTTATGTCCTATATGCACATCAGAGAGTTTGCCATGTTTTATTGGGGGTGGTTATCGCATGTTTTGTTGTCAAGACTGCAAAACATCTTTTGTTTGGCCTCAGCCATCAGACATGGAGTTAAAGGAATTCTATTCTCAATTTCATAAAGACCAGTCAGCAGGGGGATATTATGATGAAGTTGAAGATCGTATGCAGAGTGATTTCCCTCAAAAAATAAGATCAATACAATTTCATCTCGGGCATAACAAATTTTCTTTACTAGATGTTGGGTGTGGAAAAGGTTATTTCGTGAAAGCATGCAGAGACTTTGGCATTAGTGCTACAGGCATAGATCGTTCTGATACAGGTATCAGATTTGCTTCTGAACAACTCGGTCTAAATCTTACATGTGGAGATCTACATTCGCATAAAGATACTCTATCTGAACAGTATGATGTAGTAACATTTTGGGCAACGATTGAGCATCTATCAGACCCGGAACAGATGTTAGAAGATATTATGACTGTATTAAAGCCAGGAGGGTATGTATTCTTAGATACAGGAATAGGTAATGATTGGCTAGATCATTTATTGCCTGGTCGAGTTCAATGGTTCGACCCACCTCAGCATTTATTTGTTTTTTCCATAAACGGAATAAGGAAACTATTTGATAATTTGCATTATGAAGTTGTACATATAGATAAATATTATGAAAGGACTTATATTAGACGATGGATGAAAATTGTTCATAATTTAATTGCGTGTATAGCACTTGGTTCTGTTTCTAAAGCTCTTTTTCTCCACCAAAATATATTTGAATTTAGGCGCTATCCATTAGGAAACCTGATGAGTATTGTGGCAAGAAAACCAAACATATAGATTATGCGAATTGCTCATACTTTAAGTAGAATAGTCCTATATTTTTATAGACGACACAAGGAATTACTTGATAGGGAGTTTTGGAAAGCAATTCTCCGAGTTATAAATAGCCGGTATAATCATTGGGATAGGGTTAGTAATAGACAATTCATTAATAATCTAGGTATCATTGAACAGAAACTTGGGGATTTGCACATTGAGTTGACAAATTCATGCAGTGCAAGTTGCATTTATTGTGCATATCAACATCAAGCTCGACCTAATACATTTATGTCCGATGATATATATATGAGGTCATTAAGTAATTACTGCGCAATGGGTGGTGGTGATCTAATGCTGGAAGTGGTTGTTGGTGGCCTCGATGGTGACCCTAAAAACATTCGGTGAGTTCATGAAGCAAGGTCACGACCTGAAGTTGCTTCTATTGGAGCAATAAAGAATGCAATTGCAATTAGAAAAATTAATTTCTGAATTAATTTACTCTAGTACTAATCGTTGCATAAGTAATTGAATGTAGAAAAAAATGGTATCGGCAAATTGTAGGATGAACCGGTAACATTGTATGATGATACTTACTCAACTCTTAATACTTATTGGAACTTGGATATGTATCGCGCAAAAGTGGGGCATGAAAGAGCAATTCTGCCGAAGAAGAGAATGAAAGAATCAATTTTTGAAAAAGACTAGCCGTATTTCTTGCAGAGTTATATCTTAAAGCTGTAATGTTAAATATATTAAGGCTCCCGATTATATTACTTGGATAGAGAGATTTTGAATTCCCTTTCAATCATAATACTAACGTTAAATGAAGAAAAGCATATCAAGCGTTGCATTTTGAATGCGTTAGAAGTTGCTGATCAGGTTTTCGTTGTTGATTCGTTTTCTACAGACAATACTATTGCAGTCGCTAAAACTCTTGGGGCAAGTATTGTGCAGCATGAATTTAGAAACCATGCAACCCAAATTGATTGGGCATTGAAGAACCTGCCAATTGAAACCGAATGGGTAATGAGAATGGATGCTGATGAAGTTATTTCGAATGCTTTGGTTGATGAAATACAAAGAGAATTACAACAGGCATCAATGTCTTTAAAAGCTTTTGTTATACCACTTTATGTTCGGTTTCAGGGTGCACTGATACGCCATGGTGGCTACCCACAATTGCAGCTTAGAATTTGGCGTAAAGGAGAGGCTACTGTTGAGCAACGTTGGATGGACGAGAAGATCATAGTGCACGGGGATATCGGACGATTGTATTCAGAGTATACCGACGAAAACCTAAATAGTGTAACTTGGTGGACAAACAAGCATAATAACTATTCCACTAGAGAGGCGATTGATCTTCTAAATAGAAAGCATGGTGTTTTCCATACAACTACTAATAGTACACATCTCACGCGGCAGGCATTTTATAAGAGATGGATGAAAGAGAATTTATATACGTACATGCCGAAAGGTTTAAGAGCATTTCTTTTTTTTGTATATCGTATGGTTTTTCGGCTTGGCATACTTGATGGAACGAAAGGTTTCTATTTCCATTTTTTACAATGTTTCTGGTATAGGTTACTAGCCGACGTAAAGATGTTGGAAGTAGAACGCAGAATGAGAAAAGACGGTATAGGCTGTGTTGAAGCGATCAAAATTGAGTTTGGTATTGATCCATTATTATGAGTATTGATTCCTTAATCTTACGTATTAGTAAAGTAGGACAAGCTATTAAATCATACCGATGCCTATTTGCATTAATTTATTATCGTGTTCTTGTTTGGAGTGAGGGTGGGGTTGTAACCTTTGAGCATGATTTTTGTGATCATAATTTGAATGACCTTAGCTGGTGGACGGATAAACATAATCGGTATGCCACACGAGAGGTCATTGATGTTTTGAATGGAAGGTATCATTTTTTTCCTGAGGATGTGGCAATGGCCAAGGAATCCAGTTTGTCCCAGGCTGGATTGAAACGTTTTATAAAGGAGCGTATCTACACCTTCTTGCCAGTTTTTTCCGGACCGGTCGTTTATTTTTTTTATCGCTATTTACTTCGCTTAGGTTTTCTCGATGGAAAGGCTGGG
>JAAETN010000071.1 GCA_024228355.1 Maribacter sp.
ACAGGTCGTAACGATTGGTCGTCTACACTAAGTGAAGAAAACAGATCGTTTTTCTACAAATCTGTAAGTTCATCACTTGTTATTTCCGATATGATAACTAACAATGGCGGCAGTTTGCCAGGTTGGTTTACGTTTGGTAAGATAAGGGGGTCGTATGCTGAGGTAGGTAATGATTTAGACCCTTTTCAATTGCACAATTCATTTTCTATTGGCAATGATTCGGAAGGAAACACCACAGCCTCTACTAATAATACATTACTGAATCCAGATGTGGTAAATGAGTTGATTAAATCTGTGGAGTTTGGTGCTGAAGCTCGTTTCTTTAATAATAGAGTAGGGGTAGATTTTGCTTGGTATAAATCCAATGCGACAAATCAGTTGATAGATCTTCCTTTGGATCCTTTTAGTGGGTTTAATGCAAAAAAGATAAATGCAGGTGATATACAAAATAAAGGTATAGAGTTAAGTTTAAAGACCAGAATATTGGATAATGAAGAAGGTTTGACCTGGGATATGGACGTTAATTACTCGGCAAATGAAAACACGATTGAAGAATTGGCCGACGATGTTACGGAATATACTTTAGGTGGTTTTGATAACTTTAATATTAGAGCCGATGTAGGAGGGGATTATGGAGTCATAATCGGTTCCAAATTCCTAAGAGTTGAAGATGAATCCAGTCCATTCTTTGGAAGAATCTTGGTTGATGGTGATGGCTTACCATTGGCTACAGCAGATAAGCATGTTTTAGGTTCTCAGGTACCTGATGCATTATTGGGCATTACCAATATGTTTACTTATAAAAACTTTTCTTTCAGTTTCCTATTCAGTGCCAGCATTGGAGGAGAAATCTTCTCTGGGACCAATCATGCCCTGCAAAGGTCAGGTTTAGCTGCGGTAACTGCGGTAAACGGAGAAAGAGCAGATATTGTATTTGATGGTGTTGTAGATGATGGTGCTGGTAATTTAAGTGAAAATACGGTTGGTGCTACGCCGCAAAATTATTGGGCAGCCATTACGGGTCGTTCAGGAAACTTAGGTATTAATGAGGCCAATGTTTATGATGCAACACATTATAGATTAAGAAATGTGAATTTAACTTATACCTTTGATAATGATTGGTTAGATAGAACGTTTTTTAAAGGATTATCTATTGGGGTATCGGCCAACAATGTATGGATGATTTCAAATGAGTTAAATGGTGTGGATCCAGAGGCAGTAAATGCTACCAAAGGCAATGCTAATGGTTTTGAGAACTTAGCACCACCAACAACAAGAACTATATTTTTTAATATAGCGGCTAAATTTTAAAAAAAAAGATATGAAAAATGTATTAAGTAAAAAACTGGCACTATTTTGTGCTTTGCTATTGATTTTTTCTTGTAGTGATTTTGAAGAAATCAATGAGAACCCCTTGGCTGCAACAGCAGATCAGGTAGAAGTAGAATTTTTTATTAACAATTCTATACAAGCGGCGCAACAAAACCCGCATATAGCAGAACGTATTTTTCGTCTGTATTGGATGGATGCAGGAAGATCATGTCTTGTTGGTACCATTTCTGAGGGGTCTACAAATGATGGATGGACTAAGGACTATTTTCAAGATTATATATCCAAATGGTTACGGGATATTACCACCGGGGTTACTGTAGCAGAAGAGAAAATAGCTACAGGTAATGTCAATGAATATACTGAGAATGTATTGCAAATCGCAAGAATCTGGAGAGTCTATGTCATGAGTGAAATGACCGATAATTTTGGTCCAATTCCAGTAGATGGTTTCCAAGGTGAAAACCCTGAATACAACAGTGTTGAGGAGGTTTATACTTTTATGCTGGCAGAATTAAAGGATGCTGTTAGTAAATTGGATGAATCAAATTCATTTAAACCTGATTCCAATCTTGATCCCGCTTTTGGATATGATTATACTAAATGGAGAAAGTATGGTAATTCTATGCGTATGCGTTTGGCCATGCGTTTATCTGAAGTTGCACCTGGCGTTGCTAAACAACATTTTGAAGAAGCTGCCAATAGTGGACAGATTATTCTTACAGCGGACGATGACATGAGGGTTATTGAAACTGGAGGATGGAATAACTATACCAATGTCATGTCTAGACAATGGAATAGTAATTATATTAGTGCTGCTTATCGAAATTTAGCTGTTGGACTAGGTAGTGTAACATCCGTAGATCAGTTGCCAGTTGAAGATCAAATTAATATAAAACCTGCCAATTATATGGGGTTAAAATTTGATAATCACTTTACACAGCTTACAAATGACCCAGCTAAAGGTTTCTGGTTTGATGGTTTACCAAATACAATTGATCCCAGATCTTATAAGACATTCCCAATTCCTGGAAATCTTGATGATGCCCAGTACAGTAATTTCCCAACTTGGAGTAGTAATCACACGGAATCTGAAAGAGATTTATTGGATGATGCGGGAGAGGTTCAACTTACTTTGGATTGTGCTTTTACCTATAATGCATTTGCAGCTGGTGATTGGGGAAGTATAGGAGCGAAGAACCAATTGCGATCTTCGGGATCTTACCCACGTTTAGGACTTGATTTTAGAGGTGAAGGAAAGAACACTGAGCGTATCTTCTTCCCCTCTTGGGAAACACATTTCTTAATTGCGGAAGCTGCCGTTAGGGGCTGGAATGTTCCAATGAGCGG
>JAAETN010000072.1 GCA_024228355.1 Maribacter sp.
ATAATTATCCTTGTCTTTGTTTAAATCTAGGATTCTTTTTGTTGATTACGTACAACCTGCCTTTTCTGCGAACTATTTTGCAATCGGCACTTCTCTTTTTAACTGATGCTCTAACTTTCATCTTGTTGTCTTAATATCTATATGTAATTCTTGCTTTGGTCAGGTCATATGGGCTCATCTCCAACTTAACCTTATCACCAGGAAGCAATTTTATGTAATGCATTCTCATTTTACCGGAAATATGTGCTGTTACCACATGACCATTTTCCAGTTCCACTCGAAACATTGCATTTGATAGGGCTTCGATAATAGACCCATCCTGTTCTATTGCTGCTTGTTTAGCCATAATCTATGCTACTTTCCTGTTTTTACCTGATTTCATTAAACCATCATAATGTCTGTTCAATAAGTACGCATTTACCTGTTGAACAGTATCAATGGCAACACCAACCATAATCAAAAGTGATGTTCCACCGTAAAACAATGCCCAACCTGCTTGAACATCCATCAATTTAACCACTATAGCAGGCAGTACTGCCAGTAATGCCAAGAAGATAGATCCTGGTAATGTTATCAAGGACATAATCTTATCCAAGAAATCACCGGTTTCTTTCCCTGGCCTAATTCCTGGTATAAAACCACCGCTTCTTTTTAAATCATCGGCCATTTTATTTGTAGGCACCGTAATTGCCGTATAAAAATAGGTAAAGATGATAATCAATAAGGCAAACAGTATATTATAAGCCAAACCAAAAATATCCTGAAACTGGACCTCCATCCATTGACCAACTGCTGTATTATTGAATGTTTTTCCTATTAAGCCAGGAGCGAACATTATTGCCTGTGCAAATATAATAGGCATTACCCCAGAAGCATTCAATTTTAATGGAATATATTGCCTAGACCCCATTACATTTTTTTCATACCCCCCTGACGCCGTTCGTCTTGCATATTGCACTGGAATCTTACGTGTAGCCATTACCAATAAAACACTTGCAAGAATCACCAAGAACCATAGAATAACTTCAATCAAAATGAACATTAACCCACCGTTGTTATCCGCCGTTCTGGAAATGAATTCCTGTACAAACGATTGTGGTAATGTGGCAATAATACCAATCATGATCAATAAGGAAATACCATTACCAATACCCTTATCAGTAATTTTTTCACCCAACCACATTGCAAACACACAACCTGTTACCAATATAATAACGGATGGTACTATGAAATCCAACCCTTTACCTAAAACAAATGCACTATCTGGCACGCCCAAGGCTCCTAAGCTATATAGATACGCAGGTGCTTGAACGATACAAATGCCTATGGTCAACCATCTTGTAATCTGGTTTATTGTTTTTCTACCGCTCTCACCTTCTTTCTGTAATTTCTGTAAATACGGAATGGCTATGCCCATTAACTGCACAACGATCGAAGCAGAAATATATGGCATAATACCTAACGCAAAAACTGATGCATTAGCAAATGCCCCACCAGTAAATGCATTCAGAATTCCCAAAATACCACTCTCGGTACTCGAGGTTAATTCTGCCAGCTGAGTAGTATCTATACCAGGAAGAACTATTTGACAACCAAAACGGTATACCAAAAGAAGACCTAAGGTGATAATTATTCTATTCCTTAGCTCTTCAATCTTCCAAATATTGGATAATGTCTCGAAAAATTTCTTCATAGTATTATATTCTCTTGCTTATAAACTTATTGCCTCCCCGCCAGCAGCTTCAATAGCAGCTTTTGCTGTAGCTGTAAATTTATGAACAGAAACTTTCAAGGAGGCTTTTAACTCTCCTCCGCCTAAAATCTTAACTAAATCGTTCTTTCCAACCAAACCATTTTCAACAAGATTATCTAAAGTAACAGTATTCTTAATTACCTTTTTATCTACCAATTCCTGTAATTTATCAAGATTGATTCCCTGGTACTCTTTCCTGTTGATGTTCTTAAATCCAAACTTAGGAACACGTCTTTGCAAAGGCATTTGACCGCCTTCAAAACCGATTTTCTTGGAGTATCCAGATCTAGACTTGGCACCCTTATGACCTCTTGTGGCGGTTCCACCTTTTCCTGACCCTTGGCCTCTTCCTACCCTTTTCCCGTCTCTATTGACAGAACCTTCCGCTGGTTTTAGATTACTTAAATTCATTACACTATATGTATATTAAGCCTCCTCTGCGGAAACTAAGTGTTTAACTTTATCTATCATGCCAAGAATATTTGGCGTGGCATCATGCTCTACAATCTGGCCAATCTTACGTAGTCCCAAAGCTTCCAAAGTTCTTTTTTGATTCTGTGGACGCTTAATACTACTCTTTAATTGTTTTACTTTAATCTTTGCCATTATTTCTTAGTATTTAGTAGTTAGTAGTTCGTAGTTAGAGATTCCAGCAAACCAAAATCAAAATACGCAATACTATATACTCGGTACTTATTACTATCTTTTTATCCTTTAAAAACTTTTTCCAATGAAACTCCTCTTTGTTGGGCAACAGTCCTTGCGCCTCTTAACTGCAAAAGCGCATCAAAAGTAGCTTTAACAACATTATGCGGATTAGATGAACCTTGTGATTTGGACAATACGTCATGTACACCGACAGCTTCCAATACCGCTCTAACCGCACCACCAGCAATCACTCCCGTACCATGCGATGCAGGTTGAACATAAACACGGGCCCCTCCATACTTACCTTTTTGCTCATGTGGTAAGGTGTGCTTGTCCAAAGGAATTCTTATAAGGTTCTTTTTAGCATCTTCGATAGCTTTTGCAATGGCAGTTGCTACTTCTTTGGATTTACCCAAACCGTGTCCTACAACACCAGCTTCATCACCAACCACAACGATAGCGGAGAATCCAAACGCTCTACCACCCTTGGTTACTTTGGTTACCCTTTGTACACCTACCAATCTATCTTTTAGCTCTAAACCTCCTGGTTTAACAGTCTCAACGTTTTTGTATTTCTGGTACATACTATTTATTAAAATTTTAGTCCTGCTTCCCTTGCTCCTTCTGCGAGCGATTTAACTCTACCATGGTATAAGTTTCCTCCTCTATCAAAGGCTACTTTCTCTATACCCGCTTTTTTACATTTTTCGGCAATGGTCTTACCTACTAAAGTGGCTACTTCCGATTTACTTCCCTTAGTTGAAGCCAAATCCTTATCCCTAGAAGAAGCTGCAAGTAAAGTAGTTCCTTTACTATCATCGATTATTTGGGCGTAAATCCCAGTATTACTTCTAAATACTGACAACCTTGGCCTATCGGCAGTTCCAAAGGAAACCTTTCTGATTCTCCTTCTGATTCTTAATTTTCTTTGAGTCTTTGATAATCCCATGACACTAATTATTAAGCTGATTTACCTGCTTTTCTTCTTAATTGTTCACCTACGAACTTGATACCTTTTCCTTTGTAAGGTTCTGGCTTACGGAAAGAACGAATCTTTGCGGCAACCTGCCCTACCAATTGTTTGTCAAAAGAGGTAAGTTTGATAATCGGGTTCTTCCCTTTTTCAGAAGTAGTTTCAATTTTAACCTCTGGTGCAATGTTCAACACAATATTATGTGAAAAACCAAGTGCCAGATCCAATTTTTGACCCTGGTTGCTTGCTCTGTAACCTACGCCTACCAATTCCAATTCCTTGGTCCAACCTTTAGATACACCTTCAACCATGTTCAGGACAAGAGATCTATAAAGACCATGCTTTGCCTTATGCTCTTTTGAATCTGAAGGTCTTGTAACTTTAACCTCAGCATCTTCAACTGCGATTGAAACTCCAGAAAATTCCTGAACCAGTTCTCCCAATTTACCCTTAACACTGATCACATTTTCCTTAACCTCTACAGTTACGCCTTCTGGGATTGCAATTGGATTATTACCTATTCTTGACATTTTTTTACTCTTTATATAGTATTAATATACATAGCACAAAACCTCGCCACCTACATTCTCGTTTTTGGCCTGCTTACTCGTCATTACCCCATGTGAAGTAGAAACAATTGCAATACCTAAACCGTTAAGTACTCTAGGCATGTCACCTGAGTTGGCATACTTACGTAAACCAGGCTTACTAATACGCTGTATTTTTTTGATCACAGGCTCTTTGGTTACCTTATCATATTTTAAGGCAATCTTTATTGAACCTTGTACTTCATCCTCTTCAAACTTGTAACTTAAGATATATCCTTGATCGAATAATATTTTAGTTATCTCTTTCTTAACATTGGACGCTGGAATTTCAACCACTCTATGACCGGCTGAATTTGCGTTTCTAACTCTTGTTAAGTAATCTGCTATAGTATCTGTTACCATCTTTTAAAATTTAAGCTATTACCAACTGGCTTTTTTAACTCCCGGAATCAATCCTTGGTTGGCCATCTCTCTGAACGTTACCCTTGATATGCCAAAAGTTCTCATATACCCTTTAGGTCTACCCGTAAGTTTACAACGGTTGTGCATACGAACAGGAGAAGCATTTTTAGGCAATTTTTGAAGTGCTTCATAGTCACCAGCTTCCTTTAAAGCCTTTCGCTTTGCAGCATATTTAGCGACTGTCTTTGCCCTTTTTATTTCTCGGGCCTTCATTGATTCTTTAGCCATATTAGTTCTTTTTAAAAGGTAATCCCAATTCTGTTAATAATGATTTTGCTTCCTTGTCAGTAGGTGCGGATGTAACAAATGTTATATCCATACCATTGATTCTATTGATTTTATCAATATTGACTTCTGGGAAAATAATTTGTTCAGTTACACCTAAACTATAGTTTCCTCTTCCATCAAAACCTGTAGCGCGTATTCCCTGAAAATCCCGTACCCTTGGCAAAGCTGAAGTTACTAACCTATCAAGGAACTCATACATTTTTTCTCCACGTAAGGTTACTTTGGCACCAATGGGCATTCCCTTACGCAATTTGAATGAAGCAACATCTTTCTTTGATATTGTAGATATAGCCTTTTGACCTGTAATCATAGTTAATTCATCAACAGCGTGATCAATTAATTTTTTATCGGCCACCGCAGCACCTACTCCTCTGCTCACGACAATTTTCTCTAATTTAGGTACTTGCATTACATTCTTGTAACCAAACTCCTCTTTAAGCGCACTTACAATGCGCTCATTATACTCTGTTTTTAATCTTGCAACGTAAGCCATAACTAAATTACTTCATTGGATTTTTTCGAAAACCTAACTTTCTTACCATCTCTAATTTCAAAACCTACCCTAGTTGCTTCACTCGATTTGGAATCAATCAACGATAGATTGGATATGTGAATTGGAGCTTCTTTTTTTACAATTCCGCCTTGAGGGTTATTTGCACTAGGCTTTTCATGTTTGGAAACCATATTGGCTCCTTCAACGATAGCCTTGTTCTTTTCAATAAACACCTTGGTAACTTTACCTTCAGTACCTTTGTGGTCTCCAGCAATTATCCTTACGGTATCTCCAGTTTTTATCTTTAACTTTTTCATTGTTGTCTTAAATATTATAGTACCTCAGGGGCCAATGATACAATTTTCATGAATTGTTTATCACGTAGTTCCCTTGCAACAGGACCAAAAACACGAGTACCTCTCATTTCACCGGTTGGATCCAACAAGACACAAGCATTGTCATCAAAACGAATATAAGATCCATCAGGTCTTCTTACCTCTTTTTTTGTTCTCACCACTACTGCGGTTGAAACTGCTCCTTTTTTGATGCCACCGTTTGGTGTAGCTTCTTTGACAGTAACAACTATCTTATCTCCAATAGAAGCATATCTTCTTTTTGTACCACCTAGAACTCTAATGGTCAAAACCTCTTTTGCTCCAGTATTGTCTGCTACCTTTAGTTTTGATTCTTGCTGTAACATAATTATTTAGCTCTTTCTAAGATTTCTACTAACCTCCAACATTTTGTCTTGCTCAAGGGACGGGTCTCCATAATCTTTACGGTATCACCAATATTACAATCGTTCTTTTCGTCGTGTGCAACGTACTTCTTCGTTTTCAATACGAACTTACCGTACATAGGGTGTTTTACTCTTTTTACTTCAGCGACCACAATGGATTTTTCCATTCTGTCACTAGTAACAACCCCTACTCTCTCTTTTCTTAAGTTTCTTTTTTCCATAAAGCAGAACCAATTATTGGTTTTCCCTATTAGTTAATTCTGTTGCTAATCTTGCAACCGTTCTTCTTACTTTTCTGATCTGAAGAGGGTTTTCCAATGGTGTTACAAAATGTGCCATTTTTAAATCTGCATGCTGCTTTTTATAATCAGCAAGCTTTTCCGTAAGTTCTTCGATCGATAATTTTTTTATTTCTAAATTTTTCATGCTTCCTTACGATTAATTCTGATCAGTATAATCCCTTGCAACAACGAATTTCGTTTTCACAGGTAATTTTTGAGCCGCCAATCGCAAAGCTTCCCGTGCAACATCCTGGGAAACCCCAGCAACTTCAAACATTATTCTACCTGGTTTTACTACAGCAACAAAATATTCTGGAGCACCTTTACCTTTACCCATACGAACTTCCAATGGTTTTTTGGTAATAGGCTTGTCTGGAAATATTTTGATCCATAACTGTCCTTCCCTTTTCATATATCTTGTAGCCGCAATACGCGCTGCTTCAATTTGACGGGAAGTCAAAAAAGATGAATCCAAGGATTTAATGCCGAACATACCATTTGAAAGTCGATAACCCCTACCGGAGTTGCCTTTCATACGGCCTTTTTGCATTTTTCTAAACTTGGTTCTTTTCGGTTGTAACATTTCTTTACTTCTTTAAAAAATTACTTTCTACGACGTTGCTTTCTCTGTCCGTCATGCTTTCCTCCTTTTCCACCATGGCCTTTTTGCATACCAACTAGGGGAGAAAGTTCTCTCTTACCATACACCTCACCTTTCATGATCCATACCTTTATACCCAATCTGCCGTAAGTTGTATGTGCTTCATGCAAGGCATAGTCAATATCGGCTCTAAAAGTAGATAATGGGATACGGCCATCTTTATAAGATTCTGATCTTGCCATTTCCGCACCGTTCAATCTTCCAGAAATCTGAACTTTGATTCCTTCGGCATTCATCCTCATTGCAGCCGCTATAGACATTTTGATAGCTCGTCTAAAAGAAATTCTACTTTCAATTTGTCGAGCAATACTTGCTGCCACCAAATTGGCATCTACCTCAGGCCTTTTAATCTCATAAATATTGATCTGAACCTCTTTATTGGTAATTTTCTTTAGCTCTTCTTTAAGTTTATCAACTTCCTGACCTCCCTTACCAATTATAATACCAGGTCTCGCAGTAGTTACGGTAACAGTGATCAACTTTAAAGTACGCTCAATAATAACTCTAGAAACACTGGCCTTGGAAAGACGTGCATGTATATACTTTCTTATTTTGTCGTCCTCAGCTAGTTTGTCACCATAATCATTTCCGCCATACCAGTTAGATTCCCATCCTCTGATAATTCCTAGACGATTTCCTATTGGATTTGTTTTCTGTCCCATTCTAGCTTGCTATATTATTGTTAGATCCCAATACCAATGTTACATGGTTTGAACGTTTTCTTATTCTGTGCGCTCTACCTTGTGGTGCTGGTCGCAATCTTTTTAACATACTGGCACTATCAACCCTGATCTCTTTAACAACAAGATCAGCATCTTCCATACTAGCATCCTCATTTTTCGCTTGCCAATTTGCCAAGGCAGACAATAGCAATTTCTCTAATCTTCGTGAAGCCTCTTTTGAATTGAATCTTAAAATCGCCAAAGCCTTTTCAACTTCAACCCCTCTTATGAGGTCTGCCACCAATCTCATCTTTCTAGGAGAGGTAGGGCAATTATTCAATTTGGCAAAAGCCAATTTCTGTTTTTCAGCCTTGATTTTTTCGGCCATTTGTCTTTTTCGAACTCCCATAGCTTACTTTTTACCCTTATTCTTAGCTCCAGCATGACCTCTAAAAGATCTAGTTGGAGAAAATTCGCCTAGTTTGTGACCTACCATATTCTCTGTTACATAAACAGGGACAAATTGTCTACCGTTGTGAACTGCAATTGTTAAACCCACAAAATCAGGTGTTATCATTGATGCTCTTGACCAGGTCTTGATTACGCTTTTCTTGCCAGAACTAGCATTTTGCTGAATTTTCTTATCCAAGCTATGATGAACGTAAGGTCCTTTTTTTAATGAACGTGCCATTTCTTTTTCTTTTTATTTCTTTCTACGTTCTAATATATATCTATTGGTGCTCTTAGTCTTAGAACGAGTTCTATAGCCCTTAGCAGGAATACCGTTTTTAGATCTTGGATGACCTCCGGAAGCCCTACCTTCACCACCGCCCATTGGGTGATCTACTGGATTCATGGCTACTGGTCTTGTTCTAGGTCTTCTACCCAACCATCTGCTTCTACCAGCTTTACCCGATACCAACAATTGATGATCGGAATTGGAAATAGCTCCTATAGTTGCCAAACATCCAGAAAGAATAAGTCTTGTTTCACCTGATGGCAATTTTACAGTAGCAAACTTACCTTCCTTTGCCATTAATTGAGCAAAAGTACCTGCGCTTCTTGCCATAACAGCTCCTTGACCAGGTCTTAACTCTATACATGAAATTATTGTTCCTAGTGGAATATCATTCAATGGAATCGCATTTCCGATTTCAGGAGCAGCAGAAGAACCAGAAGAAACTGATTGTCCTACCTGTAATCCGTTTTGAGCAATTATATAGCGCTTTTCGCCATCTGCATATTCCAACAATGCAATAAAAGCGGTTCTGTTGGGATCATACTGAATTGATTTTACTGTAGCTGCAACATCTTGCTTATCTCGCTTAAAATCAATAACACGATACCTTCTTTTATGACCCCCACCTCTATGGCGAATGGTCATTTTTCCTTGACTGTTTCTACCTCCCGACTTTTTTAACGGAGCAAGCAAGCTTTTCTCCGGCTTATCAGTAGTAATGGCGTCAAACCCGTTTACTACTCTAAAACGCTGTCCAGGAGTGATTGGTTTTAATTTTCTAACTGACATTTCTTGTCTTTATAGATTACTGTAAAAATCAATTATATCACCTTCCGCAACATCGATAATAGCCTTTTTAATGGCATTTGTTTTACCGTGCTGGATTCCAGTTTTGGTATAGCGTGACTTTCTAGTTGGACCATAGTTCATGGTTCTTACTTTTTTCACCGAAACACCATAGGCTGCCTCAACAGCATCTTTGATCTGAATCTTGTTTGCCTTAGGATCCACGACGAAACCATAACGATTATGCAACTCGCTATCCGCAGTCATTTTTTCCGTTATTATTGGCTTTATTAACACACCCATCGTTATCCTATTTATTTAAGTTCAATTCAATACCTTCTAATGAACCTTCAAGCAATACAATATTATTTGCATTTAATATTTTGTAAGTACTTAATTCTGAGTTAGTTACAACCTCAGAACGCTCCAAATTACGCGAAGACAAATATACACCATTATTTGAACCACCCAACACAAATAAAGCTTTTTTGTTTTCTAGCCCTAAAGACTGTAAAACGCTAACAAAATCTTTCGTTTTTGGTGTTTCAAAGTTAAAGTCTTCAACAACCATAACGGCCTTCTCTTTTGTCTTGATACTAAGCGCAGATTTTCTAGCCAAACGTTTAACATTTTTGTTCAGTTTTTGACTATAATCCTTAGGTCTTGGTCCAAAAATTCGTCCACCTCCTCTAAAGATCGGAGACTTAATACTACCTGCCCTTGCAGTACCTGTACCTTTTTGCTTTTTGATCTTTCTAGTACTACCGACTATCTCAGCTCTTTCCTTGGTTTTGTGAGTACCTTGTCTTTGATGCGCCAAATATTGTTTAACATCCAAGTAAATTGCATGATTATTTGGTTCTATTGCGAAAACACTATCAGAAAGGTCAACCTTTCTTCCTGTTTCTTTTCCTTTGATATCTAAAACTGCTACCTTCATTACTGCCACCTTTTTATGGTTACATAAGCATTCTTATGACCAGGAACACAACCTTTAACTACTAAAAGATTTTTCTCTGGAACTATTTTTAAAACTCTAAGGTTTTGAACCGTAACCTGACCACCGCCCATTCTACCAGCCATTTTCATCCCTTTGAAAACCCTTGCAGGATAAGAGGCCGCACCAATAGAACCAGGAGCCCTAAGTCTATTGTGTTGACCATGTGTAGCTTGACCAACACCTCTAAAACCGTGTCTTTTTACTACCCCCTGGAAACCTTTACCTTTTGATGTGCCAACCACATCAACAAATTCTCCTTCAACAAATACGTCAACACCCACAGTGTCTCCTAATTTGTATTCACCTTCAAAACCTTGGAACTCAACGACTCTTTTCTTGGGAGAAGTACCTGCTTTTTTAAAGTGACCTGATTCGGCCTTATTAGCACGTTTTTCTGCCTTGTCATCGAAACCAAGTTGAAGGGCACTGTAC
>JAAETN010000073.1 GCA_024228355.1 Maribacter sp.
AATTTTGAAGAAAATGCGAATTCACCACCTATCGGTTGTCGAATGTCCATAGAAAGAATACCAAACATAACCGGATAACATAAATGATTTGTAATTGTCCCGTCAAACTGATGCCTTGAATATAGTGGAGTTACGTAGTCATAGCCATCAACAACAGGCCTTCCAAGATATTCAATCCACTCTTTTGTGATTGACATTAGATCAGCATCAACAACAATAACGACTTCGGCACCAGCGGTTTTCGCGAACTTAAATAGATTATAAAAATTATTACCCTTACCACGAACTCCATGTGACGTACTAATGTATTTCTTCTCAATACGGGTTTTCGTGTCCAAAAAAGCCTCTTTTGTGTTATCCGGACTATTGTTGTCTACATTGACAATAATGTTTTTTTTATCCGGAAAATACTCTTCAAGCCCTTCCCCTACAGTTTTGGTTACATATGAAATAGTATCGGATTCATTATATGAGGGTATTCCTACGACAATATTATATTTATTACTCTGTTTTTTTTTCACGATTTTCATTTATTTATATTTTTGTAGCCGCAGATTAAAGGCTGTTTGGGAAACAGCCCCTACAACTCCTAACCGGAAATTATGTATGTGACCCGGCTTTG
>JAAETN010000074.1 GCA_024228355.1 Maribacter sp.
CCATCAATAAATACGTTAAAGCGGAAAATAAAGTTGAGCCGTTTACACCATTAGAAATGGCAGGTAGAGACATATACATCAAAGAGGGTTGTTATACATGTCATTCACAAATGATACGAACAATTCATACTGAAGAGTTGAGATATGGAGCCGCTTCTACAATCGAAGAATCAATGTACGACAGGCCGTTTCAATGGGGATCTAAACGGACCGGTCCTGATTTAGCACGATTAGGGAAAAAATATCCGGACTTATGGCACTACATGCATATGGAAAATCCCAGGGCCGTTATAAAAGAATCTATTATGCCTGCTTACCCATGGTTGATTAAATCAAAGATTAACTTTGATAGTCTGGAGAAGAGAATACCACTTTTCAAAAAACTTGGAGTTCCTTATACAGATGAAGAGCTCTCGGATACGGGTAACCTGGCTAAAAAACAAGCTAAGGAAATCGCAAAAGGGCTTGAAAAACAAGGAATAAAGGAAGACGTGTCAAACAGGAAAATTGTAGCACTGATCGCGTATCTTCAGGCCCTTGGGCAAAAAGGAGGAAAGTAATATGAAACAGCTGGCACTGTCCCAATTTACAGATTTTTATTTAATTGCAATCGCGTTCTTTTTGTTTTTCTCTGTTTTCTTAGGTTATGTTTTGTGGGTTTACAGGAAAGGTACAAAAAAGCACTATGACTATTTATCTAAAC
>JAAETN010000075.1 GCA_024228355.1 Maribacter sp.
ATGCTATGCGGAAAATACAATGCCTATTTTGATGGAAAATCCATTCCATTCTTAGAGGAGTTGAAAGAGTATTACTCTAGTTATGAAATTCATGAGAGTTTGGCAGGTATCAATGATGAAATTGTAAAGATCGCGGTATATCATAATCAAAGTGCCGAGGACTATGTATATCCGGTAATGAAACGTTTTAATGAGGAGATTATCGTAAAAGTCTCTGGCCAACATTGGGTAGATCTAAATCATTCTAAAGCCAATAAAGGACATGCATTACATCAAATACAAGAACGCTTTGGGATTTTAAAGGAAGAAACGCTTGTCTTTGGTGACTACAATAATGATCTTGAAATGCTTCAAAGTGCGCATTATAGTTTTGCCATGAAAAATGCACATCCTGATGTAAAGAAAGTTGCTAATTACCATACAGAAAGTAATGATAATTTCGGAGTTGAACGAATCCTGGAAAAACTACTGCAACACTAGCCCATTACGTCTTTTGCTTTTTTTTCTGCGCTGCTGGAAACAAGACATTGTTCAAAATAAGACGATATCCTGGAGAAGTTGGGTGCAGTTCCAATTCTGTTTTTGGGTCCCCTACTCGATGTTGATAATCCTCTGGGTCATGACCTCCATAAAAAGTGAAAAAGCCTTTTCCCTTTATACCATGAATATATCTGGCCTCCCCATTGATTTTGTTTTCACCCAATATCAATACAGTTGATTTTATTTCGTTTCTAGAGAATGAAGTAGTTTGCCCCATAAAACCTTTTACCAATGAAGTGTGATTTTGACATAACATGGTGGGAACAGGGTCCCATTTCGCCGAAAAATCCATTAAAGAAAAATAATCGGATTCTTTGGGAACCTCTCCTCTTTTGTTCGTCATGTCAATTGAAGAAAATTCATAGCGTAAAGGGTTTCTTTCTAATGTGAAATTGGTGAAGGCAAAAGTTTTGTTATAATCCAATTTACGCTGATAATTGGCATCAGATGGGTCATTGTCAAACATAGGTTCGCAAATATCAACGCCGTCAGCAGCAAGTGCAATATCAAAACTATCAGTAGCGGAACACATGGCGAACATAAATCCACCACCGATCACATAGTTCCTTATTTTTAAAGCTACATCACGCTTTTCTTCCGAAACCTTATCATAACCCAATTTGGAAGCTAATGATTCTGCTTCTTTTTTACCATCAATATACCATGGGGTTGCCCTATAGGCTCCATAAAATTTACCATATTGTCCAGTAAAATCCTCATGATGTAAATGTAACCAGTCATATAAAACCAGTTTATTATCTAAAACCTCTTCATCATAAACCGTTATATAAGGTATTTCGGCATAAGTCAAAACCATAGTCACCGCATCATCCCAAGGCTGATTGGTTTTTGGAGAGTACACTGCAATTTTTGGAGCTTTCTCAAGAATAACGGCTTCTTGGTTTTGCGACGGACTGCTAATATCGTCCAAAATATTTTGAGCCTGACCATCAGAAAGGACCTCAAAAGAAACTCCACGAATTTGACATTCCTTTCTAATACTCTCACCATCAGGAAGTAAGAAAGAACCTCCTCGATAATTTAATAGCCATTGCACTTTCTGTTGCTTGGTAAGCACCCAAAAGGTAATTCCGTATGCTTTAAGATGATTTTTTTGACTATCAGCATCCATAGGGATTAGGATAGTTGAAGCCGAAGAAAGTTGGAACGAAAATAGTGTAATAAATAATGTAATATGAAGACCTATCGACTGAGTACAACGAAATAGCCGAGTTATCAAATTAAAAAGGTACGTCGTTATCATCCGGGTTAAAGTCATCATTCATTGCACTACCAAAAGCCTCATTGGCATCGGGTAGATTTTTGGTCAAAAATGGATTCTCATCATCTGCATTCATCTTCGATTGAAACTCGAAAGGAGAATCAAAGTCATCTAAATTATCAAATTTACC
>JAAETN010000076.1 GCA_024228355.1 Maribacter sp.
GCAAACCATAAATCGTTTTCTTCACCTTCAGCAATTATAATATCACCAAAAATTGTTTGAAATTCTTCTCCAATATCTTGAATACCATCAGCTTCTTCTAGATCTATGCCTCTTCTATTTTTATCCGCATTGATTTTGTTTTCATTTAAATTTTGGTCTATAATACTCTCATCTATATGCCAAATTAAAATTCCATTACCTGGTACTGCCCAATCAAATTCATCCACATTTAAGACTACTCCTGAAAGAGTATCAACATTGACATTATTGAACTTTGTTGTATCCTTTGGTAATGTGAGAGATTTTAATTGTCCGGCGACTTTGTAAGTTATTTTAATACCATCATTATTCGCATCTCTTGCTCGGTTCTCAATCAAATAATATTCAGAAGAATTTATTGGAACCTTAACAATTTTAACATCTGTGTTTTGTGCAATTTCATTTGCAATAACTTCAATATTTGTTTCGTTTGAGTTAATAACCAAAGGAACATCCCAGCCAAGAAATATTTTTTCCCAAGCTGAAGGTTGCGGTGGAAACAAACCTTTATATGCAAAAAGTGATTGTCCATCCATCAGACCAAATCTACCAATTGCACTTTTACCAGTTTCAGAATCAAATAGATCTGGCAACCCCAAATGGCTAGCGATACTTGAAACTATTAATCCGTTTATAGAAAGTTCAAGTAAAGTTGGATCTCCAAAACCATCAATTTCTCTTGATTCTGTTTCAGGCAAAATAATGCTGTTTGTAATTTTTTGTCCATTGCTTAAATCAATTCCATCAAAAGATTCACCGTAAAAAGTTTTAAAAGAATTTAGCCCCAAATAGAGAGAAGGTAAATCTCTTGATTCACCCAAAAGTTCGGATGTACTTATGTCTTTGCCTGCACCAGCATGGAATATTAAGAACACATCATAACTAACATAATCTATATTAGGATTGAGGGTTTCATTTTGTAACCAGACTTCTGTAGCCAAATCGCCAAGACCTATAAATCCATCATTATCAACCGGAGAATAATCTCGCATTACTTTCGAAACAGTAACAATATTAGGAAGCACAGTATATTCAATACTTAAATTTCCATTTGATACTTTTTCAAAATAGTTTTTTGTGAATTCTAAATGGTCACTAAAATAATTTGCATTGTGTGGCAAAGGATCGATTATATCATTTCCGTAATCCTTTGTATAAAGTGAACCAAAAGTTCCATCGCCTATTGTAAGATTAAATTTATCCGGTTGAAACTCTACCATAACAGCCAAAATATTAAGTGAACTAACTGCTTGAGTAGAATTGTTACTTTCAGAAGTAATTTGCGGAA
>JAAETN010000077.1 GCA_024228355.1 Maribacter sp.
AGAGTGCAAAATGATAGCATTGCAGGTAATAACGAAATCCTAAGTTAAGTTCAATGAAGTACTTCAAAAAAATCCTTCGCTTCGCGAAACCCTATAGGAAATACGGATTTCTAAATATTTTCTTCAATATTCTTTATGCCCTGTTCAGTGCATTGTCGTTCGCGGCACTGATTCCGATGCTACATGTTCTATTTGAAGAGACCGAGCCAGTAACCAAGATGCCCGTTTACACTGGAATAAGTGATGTAAAAGATTATTTTATTGATTATTTAGGATATCATGTTACCCAATATGCAGGGGACGATAAAATGAAGGCCTTGGTATTGGTGATTGGGCTTGTGTTGGCACTGTTTCTTTTAAAGAATGTATTTAATTATTTGGCAATGTATTTTATTACATTCCTTCGAAATGGTGTTTTAAAAGATGTCCGTAATAGTATGTACCAAAAAATTACAGAACTGCCCATTTCATACTATTCTGAAAAAAGAAAAGGGGATGTTATTGCCCGTATAACTTCAGACGTCCTTGAAATACAGCATTCATTTCTATCAATATTGGAATTGATTGTTCGTGAGCCTTTGACCATCTTGTTCACTATTTTGGTCATGTTTGGCATCAGTGCAAAACTCACACTTTTCGTTTTTATTTTTATTCCGGTTGCTGGTGCCATAATTTCGAGAATTGGTAAATCGCTTAAAAAGAAATCAGATCGGGTTCAAAGAGAACAGGGAGAGTTTTTATCTATTGTGGAAGAGACGTTGGGCGGGCTACGTGTTATTAAGGCCTTTAATGCGGAATCACGTTTTTTTAGGACATTTGGTACGTCGACAGGGCGGTTTTTCAAATTTTCCAACAAATTACTGAACCGTCAAAACTTGGCGTCACCTACTGGTGAATTTTTAGGGATAGTGGTAATTGGTGTTTTGTTATGGTTCGGCGGAAAAATGGTGTTAGTCGATAAAACTTTAGACGCAGCATCTTTCATTGCCTATATGGGATTGGCCTATAATATCCTGACACCGGCAAAAGCGATTAGCAAAGCCTCTTTTGGGGTCAGAAAAGGAAATGCGGCAGCAGAACGGGTACTGGAAGTTCTTGAAACAGATAATCCAATAGTTGATAGTGAAGATGCTCTCGAGAAAACATCGTTTGAACAGGGAATTTCCATAGAAAATGTGTCTTTCAAATATGAGGATGATTTAGTACTCAAGGACTTCAGCCTGAATGTACCCAAAGGCGATACGGTGGCCTTAGTAGGTCAATCAGGCAGCGGCAAAAGTACAATCGCCAATTTGGTCACTCGCTTTTATGATGTAAATGATGGTGCCATTACCATTGATGCTACCAACATCAAAGATATTACCAAGAAATCCCTTCGCAACTTAATGGGGCTGGTTACACAGGATTCCATCTTATTCAATGATACCGTTGGTAATAATATTGGCATGGGTAAAGAAAATGCCAGTGACGAAGAAATAACCGAAGCAGCTAAAATTGCAAATGCCCATGAGTTCATTATGGAACTTCCGGATGGTTATAATACCAATATTGGGGATAGTGGCAATAAACTAAGTGGTGGTCAAAAACAGCGAATTTCTATTGCGAGGGCCGTTCTTAAGAATCCCCCAATAATGATTTTGGATGAAGCCACGTCAGCCCTGGATACAGAAAGTGAACGATTGGTACAGGACGCACTGGAGAAAATGATGCGTAATAGAACTTCAATTGTAATAGCACATCGGCTGTCGACGATTCAAAATGCAAATACCATTGTGGTATTACAAAAAGGGATAATAGTAGAACAAGGTTCACATTCTGAACTTTTGGCAAAAAAAGGAATATACAAGAAATTGGTCGAGATGCAATCTTTTGTATCTTAACACTTCAGAGGAATTAAACCTTTTACATATTAAATAGTCCTATACAAAACTTAAGTGGTATCGTTTGATTGCCGAAGAGACATTACTTAACGAATTAAAACAGCTCGAAACCCAAGCTAAGGCCTTTGAAGTGTTGGTTAATACTTACAAAGAACGCCTCTATTGGCATATACGAAGAATAGTTTTAAACCATGACGATACTGATGACGTTTTACAAAATACCTTTATCAAAGTCTATAAGAACATTAATGGTTTTAAGGGTGATAGCAAATTATACTCGTGGATGTATCGAATTGCAACCAATGAGGCTTTGACATTTTTAAAGAAAAAATCGAACAAATTAGGAATCAGCGATTTGGAATTGCAAGATAAATTGGTGTCTAATTTACAAGCCGACGTATATTTTGAAGGGGATGAAATTCAATTAAAACTTCAAAAAGCAATAGCTACGCTACCTGAAAAACAAAAATTGGTGTTTAACATGAAGTATTATCAGGAAATGAAATATGAGGAAATATCGGAAATTTTGAATACCTCTGTTGGTGGATTAAAAGCGTCCTATCATTTGGCAGTTAAAAAAGTAGAATCATTTTTAAAGGGCGATTAAACCTTTTAAACTATTGATAGTCAAATTAAAGACATGAACAAGAAGAATAACAAAAAGGATTTTAATACCCCCGAGGGATATTTTGAGGGGTTCTCTGATCGACTTTTGGATAGAATGTCAAATTCAAAAAGTGATCAGAAAGGTTCTTTGTTGCCCAAGTCGGATGGTTTCAGTCTACCTGATGGTTATTTTGATTCTTTAAACAGGAACATACAAGATAAATTAAACGAGGATACCCCTAAAATAATAGCACTTCAAAGAAGACGAAGATTTTATTACTTTACTGCGGCAGCGGTGGCGGCCATCGTACTTTTAACCATTGGTATACGCACTAATAATAGTTCAAATCCTACATTCGAGAGTTTGGCAAATGTTGAAATCGAGGACTATTTTGAGTACAACGATTTAGGACTTTCAACCTATGAAATTGCAGAGGTCATTCCGGTTGACGAATTGGAAATCTCCGATATCATGGATGATAAATTTGAAGAAGAAAATATTATTGATTATTTAAATGATAATATTGAGACCATAGAAGAATTAAACCTAACGGATTATGAATATTAATAAGAACATACTAATCGTATTGTTTTTGCTGTTCACAACAAC
>JAAETN010000078.1 GCA_024228355.1 Maribacter sp.
AATCACTGCGACATTGGTGATACCAAATTCCTTGGCCAAATGGTATGCCGCAGACAGGCCGTGGCCTCCCCCGCCAATAATCACAGCCTGGTATTTTGATTTGGGCTCTACGGATCGAAACTGCTGCGGCCAGTTTTTGTGTCCTGAAAACGCGTTGCGAAGCAGGGAGGCGGCGGAAAAGCGGTGGGTCATTTATATTTCTTTACAATCAAGGTTTCTTTACAAGAAAGTGTTTAAAAAAATTAATCTCAGTAATTTCTAAAATCTCTATAGGAATATAGCGATGCTGGCGACCCCTTAATTGAATATTATGGTCATTGCTCAGAACGAATTAGCTAGAACCGAGAATTGTGCAGTGTGGTTTTTGTGATACTCCCGGTATTGATCGCGAAATTCGCATTGCGTGTCAACAGACCCTGGAGTTACTAGGTTATATCAAAAAAATAAAGAAAAAATCAGGTAAGCCACCAATCAGATTTCGATTGAGTATCCCAAATTACT
>JAAETN010000079.1 GCA_024228355.1 Maribacter sp.
AGTCCCATATCACAATCGAATCAGCCATTTCACATAACCACACAAGGTAGGAGAGAAGTTTTCGCTTTTACGATTTGATAGTGGTTAGCAGCAGATTTTTCTGGATCACACGATTGCACCAACCGACTTGTGGGGAAAAATAGAGACACTATGCGCCGAGTTAATGCTATACGCACACAGTATAGCAGCAGAAAAAGGAGGAATTTTTTATATGCCTCCGTCTGAAAACTTCTGCTTAGTAGTCACGATTTTTTTCTATCGTCCTCACAGATGGAAAAATCGCCGCCTCATTTTATATACAATAGCTCGCTTACACTCTGAAATTTTATTCTACCAGACAGAAAGGAAATTAGTGTAATCAATTGCACAATTTTACTGCTAAAATACGACCTCATCATTCTATAGGGATACGGTATCTTTTTAGCGCGAAATTTCGCGCCAAAAGATAGCCTAGCCCACAATTCGTGTTGGGATCATAAAACCTATATCAAAAATTCCAACAGCCAATCAGATTTGTCAATATCATATTGATATTGTTCACCGTCGACATATACCCCACCTATCATCGATTTTTCAGCCAATCAGCGTCTTCTTCAACGACCGACGTCATCTGGGCATGCTTAAACGCGTTAGCGTCGAGGTGTAGAGGATATTCTTTGACGTCAGCCGACAGACACTGTATTAAACAAGTCCCAGACACATTTTTTTGTCTACCGACGCTTTCATTTGCATATGGTAACAGTCTGTCTTGGGGGTGTAAAAATTGGCGGGAAAGATGGAATAGGGCAGACTACTGACGTAATCCGACAAACAAGTTCAGACACATTTCCTAATGACAACATATGCCCCACCTATCATCGATTTTTCGACCAATCAGAGTACGGCATTCTTCAGTATCCCGACGACATCAGTCGCGAGGATGACAAAAGACCAACACTATTTCCACAAAGAAAACCCGGCCTTCACTAAAGCGTAGATAATTTTGTCCACGTTATGTTGAAATATTGGTTTTATTTTTTATTAGGTAGAATGTGGAAGCGTCAATGAAAAAATTTATTCAAAAACTCTACTACATTATACGATATATAACAATTTCATTTCAGTTGAAAAGCATAGTCAGAGCCTGATTTTTACGAACACATTTTGGACAGAGTACGAATGTAATGTATTCACGTCCACTAGCCATGAGTTTCACTCGCCCCCAGGTATCCTCCATACAGTTTTTACACATCGAGGTTAACACGTATTTCTGTAGGGAGGGGATATGCACAGGATTGGCTTTATCAGTGATATTGTTTCCTTTGGATTTCTTAGAAGCA
>JAAETN010000080.1 GCA_024228355.1 Maribacter sp.
CTGACCGAGGAATAAGGCTTGTATTATCCCTAATTCGGCATTTCCGAAATTGGCTTGTTCAAGTTTGGTGATGATATTTTGGCGCAATGATGCAGCATAACCTTTAATTGTTCTTGAAGAATTTTCAAGAACAGTATGGTTGTTCCCATTCAACTTCAGTTGATGATAAACCCCCTGTTTAAACATATAATTCCTGTAATTGAATTGATGTGGATTCAAAGGCAATTTAATTTCATCTTTGCTCGCAAGCACTACGAGTTCATCATCTACCTGAAATTTTTGGCCCATTGAATCGATTGCCTTACTGAGCAGTATTTTCCCAGAGGATTTATAAGAATTGTATTCCACTACTTCAGCAAAATAACGTTCTGAAAAAGAAGTTGATTTTAAAACATCAGTAATCTTTAATTTCCAAGTTTCTTGTGGGCTTGATGTTATATTTGAATAATGGTCATTGGCATTTTTTGGTTGTGCAAGTCCAACAATGAGAACGCCGAGGCAAAGAGTGGTAAGTGCGGTAATTATTCCGAAAGATAGGCCGATGGGCTTTTTTTGTTTAACCAAGATAAAGCCGAGCGTGGATAGAAAAACAAGGGTAAGAAGAAATGGGAAAACTACCCCAATTTCAAAAAAATATCCGACCAAAATTCCTAAAACCAACAATAATGTCAATTTTATTGGAATGAATTTGAACAGATCCATTTTTTAAAGAATTCTTGTAGCCTTTACGAAGGCATAATTCCAATAGCCCTCCCTTAAGGAAGAGACGATGACCCCTCTTGAGGTTGAAGCATGGATAAACTTGATTTCATCATCTTCCACGGCGACGACCAATCCAACATGGTTGATTTTTTTTCCTTTCCGAGTAGTTTTGAAGAACAATAAATCTCCTTTTTCAACTTGATGTACACGAATACGTTTTCCTTCATTGGCAATTTCGTTGGAACCCCTAGGGATATCAATGTTATGTTTTTTGAAAGAAACATATAGCAATCCTGAACAATCCATGCCTTTACTCGTTGTGCCTCCGAATTTATATCGAACGCCTGAATAAGTAAGCGCCGTATTAATGATGTCATTGGCTTTCGATGAGGGTGAAACAGATGTTGGTAATTTACTTGCAGTACTTTCTATCCCAGCCATTTTTGAATCTGATGAGGCTTCAACAGTAATTTTACGTTCTTTGCTGTACGTGGTTTTCTTTTTAACGACACAACCGCCTAAAAAAAATAAGATTAAAATATATGGAAGTAGTCTTTTCATCCCAAAGAATGCTAATTGTCCTTGGATATCAAATTTAAGCATTTTCTACAATTAGGCTAGCTGCCTTTTCGCTGGCCCCTTCTCCACCTAACTTGTTTTCAAGAAGATTATAGGCTTCCAATTGCTTTTCGCGACCTGTACCGCTAAGTATTTTGGCTAACTCGTTTTTTATGTTTTTGGCGCTGAGGTCATCTTGAATAAGTTCTTTAACGACCTCTTTATCCATTATTAAGTTAACCAGTGAAATGTATTTTAAGGTAATAATGCGCTTGGCAATTTGATAGGACAACCAGTTGGCCTTGTAACAAACAACTTGTGGAACCTTGAATAATGCTGTTTCCAATGTAGCCGTACCACTAGTTACCAAAGCAGCATGCGATATATTCAGTAAATCATAGGTCTTATTGGCTACAAACCCAACATTGGTATTTACTAAAAACGGTTTATAAAAATCGTCATCCAAACTAGGGGCACCACCAATAACAAAATTATATTCAGGAAAATCATCTGTAACAGAAAGCATTAATTGGAGCATTTTATGTACTTCCTGTTTGCGACTTCCGGGCAACAAGGCGATAATTGGCTTATCGCTATCCAAGTTGTTCGCTAACCAAAAGGTCTTTTCATCTAACGTATTGCGATTACCAATAGCATCGATCAAAGGATGGCCTACAAAATGAACCGGGAAGCCATGTTTATTTTCATAGAATTCTTTTTCGAAAGGCAGTATCACGTACATTGCGTCAATATTCCTTTTTATTTTATTGATCCTACCCTCTCGAGAAGCCCAAATTTGTGGGGAAATGTAATAATTGGTCTTATAATTCCGCTGCTTGGCCCATTCGGCTATCCGTAGATTGAAACCGGAATAATCTATAAAAATAATGACATCAGGATCAAATTTGGCAATATCATTTTTACAGAATTTAATGTTCTTGAAAATAGTGCTAAGGTTCAGTAAGACCTCCAAAAAACCCATAAAGGCCATTTCTTTATAGTGTTTTACCAAAGTACCACCGGCGACTTGCATTAAATCACCCCCCCAACATCGAATTTCGGCATTTGAATCCTTATTTTTTAAGGCCTTTATTAGATTGGATCCGTGAAGATCTCCAGATGCTTCCCCGGCGATGATATAGTACTTCATACAGCGTAAAGATCAAATTCCAAATTCCAAATCCCAAATTCTAATTTATTCATTTATTGATAATTAATTTTTCAGGCTATTACATTGGTCTTCCGTCTTCCAACTTCCGTCTTCATTACTTCAAAAGACCTTGTAATATAATATAACCAAAGCGATTAGTATGGTTGCTATCAAAACACCTTTTGCCCGTTGGTCCCTTCGTAATTTCAAAAACCCAAAAAAGGCCACTAAATTCAATATTGCACCCAGAGCAAGAAGACTCCCTACATGACCTTGTTGTACGGCAGCTGCAAAGGTTTCGGTTATTCCAAGATCGGAAAACAATACGATATAAATTAAAGTTCCAACTGTATTTGCAATTATGCCGACGATAAAACCTATTATAAGTTCTTTTTTAGAGTTCATGTAAATTCCAATTATTAATATTTTGAATGGCATGGTGGGCGGTAAGGTCAAATTGTGTTGGTACCACTGAGACATATCCATTCGCAAGGGCCCATTCATCGGTATCCTCTCCCTTATCCAAGAGCTCAAATTCCCCAGTGAGCCAGTAGTAATCCTTACCCATGGGATTTGTACGCTTATCAAACTTCTCTTTCCAGTTAGCGCGTGCTTGCCTACATATTTTTATGCCCTTTGCAGCTTCATCTCCCATTTTCGGGATGTTTACATTAAGAACTACACCCTTAGGCATCGTATTTTTAAGAGCTTCCCGGACTATTCTTTTTATTGCATCGCCTGTTGATTCAAAATGGGCATTCCAAGCATAGTCGCAAAGAGAGAATCCAATCGCTGGAATACCTTCTATACCTGCCTCAATGGCAGCACTCATGGTACCAGAGTAGATAACATTTATTGAAGCATTTGAACCATGGTTTATTCCGCTGATGCAGATATCCGGTTTGCGGTCCAATAATTCTTGCAGCGCTAATTTAACACAATCAGCCGGTGTACCGCTACAGCTATATTCGGCAACTGCTCCATCTTTAAGGTCTATATTGATTTTAGATGAATATAGGGTATTATCTAGTGTTATGGCGTGTCCCATCCCTGATTGAGGACTGTCTGGTGCAACAACTACAACATTCCCTATTTCAGCCATAAAACGAATTAGTGCCCGCAGTCCTGGAGCGGTAATTCCGTCATCATTTGTTACTAAAATCAAGGGTTTTTCCATTTCACATACTTTCTTGGGTAAAAATACGTTTAAAAAAAGATATGTTCCCAAATCGCGTTTAACAAAAATTTAATGCCTGAATTTGAAGTACTGGCACGGTTTTTTCAGTATATTAGGGAATTAGTTATGTTCTCGAAACATACTGGGATTGTGATATTCAGTAGAAAGTAAAGGTTATAAATTAATAACAAAGGATATTTTATGAAAAGGAATCTAGCCTACGCTCTTATTGCCATGCTTGTTGCAGTTGCTTCATGCAGCTTTACCAATAAATCTTTTGAAAATGACGACAAGGACAAATTGTTGTTGGATTTGATCACATATGTACTGGAACGAGGACATTATGAACCAAAGGATATCAACGATGATTTTTCGGTAAATGTCTTTGAGGATTTTATTGATATTCTTGATCCGACCAAAAGATATTTTCTGGAGGATGATATCATGGAATTTGAACAGTACAAATTTCAAATAGACGATCAAATCAAGAACACAGAAATAGCTTTCTTCAATTTGGTCTATGATAGGTTAATGACCAGAATGCAGGATGCCAAGGTTATTTACAAACAGGTTTTGTCTGATCCCTTTGACTATAATGTCGAAGAAAATATTAGTATAAACTACGAAAAGGAACTTTTTGCCGCATCAAGATCTGAATTGAAGGAAAGATGGAGGAAACAATTGAAGTACGCTACCTTGGGCACCTATGATTCGAAATTATCTCGAACAAAAAAAGAACTGAAAACGTCTAAAACTTTCAAAAATGACCAAGTAGAGACGCACATCGAAGGTAATCCTGATTTGGTAGGTTCAACCACCCAAAAAATATTGACTCCCGAAGAAGCTGAATTGGAAGCTAGGGAATCTACACAGAAAACTTTGGATGAGTTTTTCGACTTTATTGACGACCTAGAACGTAAAGATTGGTTTGTTCAATACATCAACACTATAGTTGATGAATTTGACCCTCATACTTTTTACTTCGCTCCTGATGATAAAGAGAAGTTTGATACGAGTATGTCTGGCAAATTCGAAGGTATTGGAGCCCGTTTACAAAAGAAGCCGGAAGGTGCAAAGATTGTTGAAATTATTTCAGGTGGACCGGTTTGGAGAGACAAACGCTTAGAAGTTGGCGATGAAATAATTAGAGTTGGTCAAGATGGTAAAGACCCTATTGATATAGTTGGTATGCGATTGGATGATGCCATTAAGTTGATAAAAGGTCCAGAGGGTACCGTTGTGGATCTTACGGTCAGAAAGGTTGATGGTGCTATCGATGTTATCTCTCTTACAAGGGATATTGTGGAATTGGAAGAATCGTATGCTAAGTCGGCAAATATTATTAAGGATAACCAGCAGTTCGGCCTTATAAATCTACCTAAATTCTATGTTGATTTTAATGATTACTCTGAAAGAAATGCGGCTACTGATGTAGCCAAAGAAGTAGAAAGATTAAAGCAGGAAGGTGCAGAAGGATTAATTCTTGATCTTCGTGATAATGGTGGGGGGTCTTTAAAGACCGTTATTGAAATGGCGGGCTTGTTTATAAAAGAGGGTCCAATCGTTCAAGTACGTTCCAATGGAAAAGGCAAGGATGTCTATGATGACAAGGATGAACGCATACAATGGGATGGTCCCTTGGTAATTTTGGTGAACGAACTTTCCGCGTCGGCCTCTGAAATTTTGGCTGCCGCAATGCAAGATTATAAAAGAGCTATTGTTATAGGCAGTAAGCAAACATTCGGTAAAGGAACCGTTCAAAATGTTATTCCTTTGGATAATATTGTACGTAGTAATGAGCATGGTGATTTAGGAGCTATTAAGCTGACAACCCAAAAGTTTTATAGGATTAATGGCGGCTCTACACAATTGAAAGGTGTTAAAAGTGATGTGGTGGTTCCTGACAAATACAGCTATATAGATCTAGGCGAAAGAGATCAATCGAACCCATTAAAATGGGATAAGATATCACCTGCAGAATATGATGTTTGGGATGGTTATATTGACTATGAGCAGACCATTGCAAATAGCGAAAGAAGAATGGCTGCAAATCCTCAAATAAAATTAATTGAGGAAAATGCCAAATGGATTAAATCTGAGCAGGACGAAAATTTGATTTCATTGAACTATCATATTTATAAGGCTGAGGAGAAGAAAGACAAAGCTAGATCAGATTACTTTAAATCACTTTCTGAATATGATTCCAAGCTCACCTTTGAGTCCTTAAAATATGAGGAGGAATTATTTACCAAGGATTCTGTTTTAAGGGAGAAGAGAGATCTCTGGCATAAAGACCTTGCTAAAGATGTGTATGTTGAAGAGGCGGTAAATGTATTACAGGACCTTAAAATCAATAATATTAAGCATGCTAAATTAGCCAGTGTAAAGGGATAGGCAATGTCCTTAGAAATTATCAAGTAGACCCTGACCTAAGCGTCAGGGTTTTTTGTTTATCCTTTTCAGAAAGAGCGATGCATATGGGATAATTAATTGCAAGGTATCATCAGGTATTCAATTATATAATTCGTGAAAAATAAAAGCCCCGCATTAATTGCAGGGCTTTTGATTTTCATATCATTAGATTAAAAAATATTCTTGATCTAGCTTATTTTTTTGTAAATACGGCTTCCATTTCTTCCAATGTTTTGCCTTTGGTTTCAGGGATATATTTCCAAACGAACAAGATAATAATCACGATAAATCCTGAAAACAGAAAATAGGGCAGGGCATTATTCCATGTGCCACCATCCATAATCAGTCTATTGGTATCACTCTCAACAATTATAGGGAAAGTCTGTGATACAAAATAATTGGCCAACCATTGAGCTGCCACTGCGACTGCCATGGCCGCACTTCTAATTTTATTAGGAAAAATCTCAGATAACAACACCCAAACAATCGGACCCATTGACATCGCGAATGCACCTATAAAGATCAAAACACCAATTAAGCTCAGTATACCTTCAAAAGTAGAAATTGTTGGTAATCCAGCTGAATTTATCTGTGAATAATCACTGAAATATAAGGTGAAGCCCATTATTAAAAAACCTACCAACATTCCAAAGCCGCCAATAATCAATAACGGTTTTCTACCTAATTTATCGACGGTGAACATCGCTATAAAAGTAAATATCAAGTTGACAGTAGCAAGTAATATTTGCTGTAGAAGGATATCATCCTGTCCAAATCCAAGGGCTTGTTCAAAAATATCGGCTCCATAATAGAGTACGGCATTGATTCCTGTAAATTGCTGCAATATTGATAATATAGTACCAATGACGACAATGGGCAACATGGTCTTACTGAAAATAGAAACTTTTACCGCAGTACTTTCCGCTTTAATCGAGTTTCTAATTTCCTTGATTTCCTTGGTGGCTATTTCTTCGCCATGTATTCTTGTTAAAATGTTTTCAGCTTCTTCTTCTTTCCCTTTGATCATTAACCAACGTGGACTTTTAGGTACAAAAAACAATAGAATCAAAAACAACCCAGCAGGCACCATTTCTGACCAAAACATGTTGCGCCATCCAAATGCAATGTTTTCACTTTCGCTCAGTTTGGCCCCAATGAAATAGGTAACCAAGAAAACGACAAAAAACCCGATAACAACTGCCAGTTGATAAAAGGTCACTAATATCCCCCTGTTCTTTGCAGGAGCTATCTCAGCAATGTACATTGGGGCGTTCATAGAGGCCATACCAATGGCAACACCCCCGATAAGTCTAAAAATGACCAATAATGTGGTCGATTCTGGTAGCATACTTGGCAGGCCGGAACCCCAAGCCGAGATCATAAAAAGCAACGCTGCAATGATCAATGAGTTTTTTCTGCCAATGGCCTTGCTTATGATGCCAGCACAAGCAGCACCTACCAAAGCCCCTAAGAGGGCACTACTCACAATAAAACCTTTTAGTGCTCCCGTTAATTCGAAATATTTTGAAAAATAAAACTGGGTGCCGTTTATGACCCCAGTATCGTAACCAAACAACAACCCTCCCAGGGTAATGACAATGGTTATAAAATATATATTGATTTTTTTAGTCGAAGTTTTACCCATGGTCTCTTTGGTTTAAGGTTACTTAATTAGGATTCTTGATGGTCGTGTTTTGATTAAGCGTTAAACATTCAACTTAAGACATTGGACATTTATTGGTCAAAAGTATTGATAATAACAAAAATGCTTACTTTTTTTGATTAATTCTAATGCATTAAGATCAAATTCAGATTAAATAATAAACGAACCAAATATACCTTTTTGTTCCGGAAATGCCCCTTTGGAATCTTTTAAATATTCAGCTTTTTTATATCGACTTGATTGGAAAACTGTTTCAACAGACTCTTAACTTTGGGTCAATGTGATTTTTGCAAAAAGGTTTTTCCGGATTATTATAATAATAGCTGGCAAACTGCTTTTCAGAAGGTTTAAAGTCAGCATACAATAGTACACGGACAATGAGATTATTATCATACTCTTTTTGTTTTGACTGTAGCATCCGTTTAACTTTATCACGTTGCACTTCCGAGAATACATAAATAGCCGAACGATATTTAGAACGCATCTGGTGATTGATTGTGCTCTTATGAGTTCTTAAATGAATTTCAACCAATAGATGTAACGGAATTATATCCTGGTTATAATGAACTATCACTGCTTCTGAGAACGCGCTATTTTCACCAGTAGATGCTATAAAACCTTGGTCTACCTTGCACACACCAATCAAAGATTGAAATACCGCTTCGGTACACCAATGGCAACCACCTCCCAATCCGATTTTATTCATCATTCTTCTTTTTTTCAATTATAGATAGTTTCATTATAAAATCAATAACTTTTCTCGCGGTCATTTCACAGGGTTTTAAGTTTTCCGATGTATTTGTGATGTAGTAATTCATACTTATTAAATCGTTGCCCCCTAATTCTTCGGCAAAGACCTTAATACTTCTTCCCCTATTGAAATCGGTTCTTGTAACACCATATTTTCTTTGGCGATAAAGTACTTCGGAGTAGCCTTTGGGGATTAACTTTATGTAGTCTAGCAAGCTCACTATGAACTACATGAGAGCATGGAGCAACCCACTTTATGTCTAGCCCAATCAGGACGTTTGGCGAACCATTTTTGATTTTCTGGTTGTTCAGCATAGGGTTTTTTAAGCATAATGAACAATTCGTCTATCAATTTATAATCTCCTTTATCTGCATCATCTATTGCTAATTGCGCCATATAATTTCTCAATACATATTTTGGGTTTACTTGGTTCATTTTTTCTTTTCTCTCTTCCTCAGGTATTGATTCTTGAATTAATCTGGCATCATAACCCCCAAACCATTCATTCCATTTGCCTTTCATCGCCTCAGTAACTTCAGATTCTGTGTAAAATGCGTCAGAGACAATTTTTAACCCCTCTAACGGTTTTCCGATTTTATAATTACTCAGATTTCGAAAGAATATGGTCATATCGGTTTCGGCCATTTGTAAGTTGTCCTCCAAATCTTTCACAAGTATCGAATCATCTTCCTCTGACTTTGAAAGTCCCAATTTTGAACGCATCATTTTTAGATATTGCATTGCGTATGAAATCCTATACGTTGCTAAGATAGTTTCCAGTTCTTTGGCTTCTTCAATTAAAGGGTAAATGGCATTTGCCAATTGATATAAATTCCATAATACAATATCCGGTTGACTACCAAATTTATAGCGTTTAAATTGGCTGTCGGTGGTGTTGGGCGTCCAGCCAAAATCATATCCTTCGAGCCAACCATAAGGTCCGTAATCTATAGTCAGACCTAGAATGGACATATTGTCGGTGTTCATGACACCATGTACAAACCCTACGCGTTGCCAATCGATGACCATGGCCAAGCTTCGTTGAGACACTTCCTTAAAGAACTGTAAATAGATTTCCTTGGAAGGTTTCCCAAGATGTGGAAAGAAATGTTTTATGGTATAATTGGTTAACTTTTTAAGGTTGGGAGTATCTCCTCTTGCCGCAAAAATCTCAAAATTCCCAAAACGAATAAATGATGGAGAGGTTCTACAAACAACTGCACCTTTTTCATATTCCGGATTACCGTCATACATAATATCGCGTAAAACTTGGTCTCCAGTTAAAGTTAATGACAATGCTCTAGTCGTTGGGATCCCCAGATGATACATAGCTTCACTACAGAGATATTCTCGAATAGAGGAACGCAGAACAGCTAAACCATCTGCTGTCCTTGAATAAGGCGTTTCTCCGGCTCCTTTTAATTGTAATGTCCAGCGTTCATTATTGTGTTCAACTTCGCATAAATTTATGGCACGACCATCGCCCAGTTGTCCAGCCCAATTGCCAAATTGATGACCACCATAGCACAAGGCATATGGTTTTGTAGTGGGTAAAACTTCATTTCCTGTAAAAACCTTTAAAAATGATTCACTTTTACTATCAGAGACAGATAGGCCAATTTTTTTCAGCATTTCTGGGGATACATGAAGTATTGCAGGCTTTGTCGTTTTAATTGGTGTTACAAAGGAAAAACATGCTTCTTTTACCTGTCTTCTTGAGTTCTCCAAAATTGGGTCTGCTGGTAATTCTACATTGAATGTATCTTTTATATTCAGCTTCATGAATGATCCTTCCGTTATCCTATTATTGATTGCCACTTTTCACTACGTTTAGCAATAGCTTTAATAAAAGTGCAAACAGCTACTGCCTGAAAACCTTCTTTGGTTAATTTTTCAAAAGACTTTTCAACCAAAACCTTGCCAATACCTTGTCCCCTTAAATTATATGGGACTTCTGAATGCACCAAAAACATTTGACCATCTCTAAGGTTATATTCCACTTTTGCGTTTTCACCATTAATATCCAAAACGAATTGCTGACTATCAATATCGTGAATTAATTGCAGTCTGCTCGGAATTAGTTTATTTATCCATTTTATTAAATCATCTTTATCAGGGTTTCTCAACCTCTTTTTTCCAATGGTGATGGTAGGGAAATTGAGCTTATTGTTTATATAAAGACCTCGCAATTCTTCGGCATGGTCTTCATTGGTCTCCACATTCAAAAATTGATATGGCAAATTGGTCTCATCTAACAATAATTGATAATAACGGGTCTTATGACAGCCTGAGGCTCCATATAATTTTATTTTTGGGATGTCTTTCATCTATGCTATATTTTTTAGAAACGCTATGGCTTTATCAACGTTCAAATGGAAATCATTGAAGACTACATTGTTTTTTTGGTCGATGAAAATGAACCATGGGGTGCCACCCGTTCTATAAAACTGCATTACCCTTGACCGGTTGTGGGAATCATCATCGCCGGAATCATGACCAAAAGGAATTTTGAGGCTATACTTTTCTTGTATTTCAATTATTTTATCAAAAGTATTCTCATGAAAACCTTCGAATACCGTTTGTATAGCTAAAAAGGTAACCTTATCGTTGTTCTTTAGAGCTTTGGTCATTTCCTGTAAGGCCGGTAGTCCTCTGCTATGACAACCGGGACACCAACTTTGAAAGCAATAAATTACCTTGAATTTGCCTTCAAAATCAGAAAGTTTTATAGGTTTAGTTGGATTTCCTTTGACATCAACCCATTTGTCAACTTCAAATTCATGGGCCTTAAACCCATCTACACCATATTTAGTATCGTTATTCATTTTATTTTCCTTTCTAAAATTTAATCAATAGTGTAATTTGGGGAGTAAAAAACTCCCCAAAAATTAGTTGCTTAAGTTTAATATTAATTATTTAAGCCGATACCCCTTTTAATTTATCGGCATGCATTTTTCGAAGTTTAGCCAACTTAGGTGTAATCACAGCACTGCAATATCCTTGTGCGGTATTATTTTTATAATAATCTTGATGATAATCTTCCGCTTCATAAAAAGTGCCTAAAGGACTTATCTCGGTCACTATTGGATCTTCATAATATGAGGCAACCTCCTTAGAAACAATCGTTGCAATCTCTTTTTGGGCATTATCATGATAATAGATTACTGAACGATATTGGGTTCCCGTATCACCGCCTTGACGGTTTAAAGTGGTTGGATCATGACTGGTCATAAAGATGACCAACAAATCTTCATAGGAAATCACATTCTGATCAAAAGTTATTTGAACAACTTCGGCATGACCAGTTAGGCCAGAGCAAACTTCCCTGTAGGTTGGTTTACCTGGGGCCGTACCACCGGTATATCCTGAAACAATTTTTTCAACACCTTTGATTTCGTTGAAAACAGCTTCAATACACCAAAAACAACCGCCACCTAGAGTGGCTATTTGTAATTTCTTATTACTCATTTCCAATCCTTTCTTTCTTGTCAGCAACGGCAGGTTCTAATTTCATTGACTCTGAATTAATACAATAGCGCAAACCACTCGGTTCTGGGCCATCAGGAAAAACATGTCCCAAATGGGCATCACAGGTATTGCACATGACCTCTACTCTGACCATGCCAAAAGCAGTGTCTTTTTCATACTTAATAGCATTTTCCTTGACCGGTTGTGTAAAGCTAGGCCAGCCTGTTCCTGATTCAAATTTAATGGTCGAATCAAAAAGGGGTGTGTCACAGCAAATACAATTATATTTACCTGATTCATGAATACCACAAAGTGCACCAGAATGCGGTGCTTCAGTACCTTTGTTTCGAGTAACCCTAAATTGTTCAGGGCTTAAAATTACACGCCATTCGGCATCGGTTTTTTCAACCCTTTTATCAGGTTTTGGATTTCCTTTTACCGCAAAATTGATAACCTCTTTCCATGTTAGCATGGTTTGTTTCCTCTCTTTTTTAAACGATTATTGGATTTTTAATATTCAAATTACTCCTTAAAGCCAGTAATTTTTGAAGTCATTATCTTTGTCTCCAAAATAACCTAAACCTTACAAAAACCGTTATCGTTACAACTACTAATTTAAACTAAATTTAACCGATGAACCAAAGTAAAAAGAATAGAACAATGTATACTGTTTTACTTTTGCTTTGTATAGTAGTTTTTTGGTTATTTGAGAATTTTTACACCCCGGATACATATTCCACTGTTGAAGATGATGGACTTAAAACTGATATCCCATCCTATTTTTTGCCAAGTACTTCTACAGGGGCAATTGTAGTGCATGACCATTTTATGTTGTCTTATAATGAACCTTATGAACAGGCCGAATGGGTTGCGTATTTACTTACAAAAAACCATTTGACCTATGATGATCGTAGACGCCCTTATTTTATAGAGGACCCCAAAGTAAAAACCAAATCCGCCGATTGGCGAAACTATAAGGGTTCTGGTTATGATCGTGGTCATTTATGCCCAGCTGGAGATCGTCGTTTTTCAGAATTTGCCTATAATGAAACTTTCTATACCAGTAACATTAGTCCTCAAAATAGGGAGTTCAATGCAGGGATTTGGAATCGTTTGGAAATGCAGATTCGACAATGGGTGAAAAAGTATGGTGACCTTTTCGTGGTTACAGGAGGAGTTCTGGAAGACGGACTTGTTGAAATTGGGGAGGAAGATGTTGATGTACCCAAGTATTATTACAAAATAGTTGCAAAGGGTAATGCCGATGATTTAAGAGTAATCGCTTTTTTGATGCCTAATTACGAAAATACCGATCCATTACATCATTTCGTTGTACCGGTTGATAAAATTGAAAAAGTTACAGGCTTGGATTTTTTTCAGGAGCTTCCTGATATTACAGAAACCAAATTGGAAAGCCAATCAACTTTAGCAGGGTGGAAATTCTAAATACCTTCTTTCAACCTGTTCGAATCCAACTTTAGGAATATAAAAAGTAAAATGGTAAAGAAAAGCAAACCTGATCCACCGTAACTGAAGAAGGGTAGTGGAATTCCTATTGTTGGTAAAATACCAATCACCATCCCTATATTAATAAAATAGTGAATTAACAGAATCGATATGACCCCATAGCCATACATTCGTGGAAATGCGTTTTTTTGTCTTTCAGCCAAATAGACCAATCTTAAAAATAGAATGGTAAAAAGTAAAATTACCAAGGCAGTACCCAGAAACCCCCATTCTTCACCTACGGTACTGAAAATATAATCAGTATGTTGTTCGGGGACAAAATCGCCTTTGGTACGGGTGCCTTCCAAAAAACCTTTGCCAAAAAATCCACCAGATTCTATAGCCTTTTCTGATTGATACGTGTTGTAACCTATTGTCTTTCTAATTTGTTCCAGTTTATTGGGGTCTTTTTCCAAGCGCAGCCATAAACTAAAACGATCTCTATGTCTTTGTTCAAAAACATTGTTGAATACAAAGTCAACTGATAGGGAAAATAATATTGTGGTCACTACAACCAAGATCAACGGAAAAATAGGGACTTTGAATTTTTTCTTTTTTAACAAAAAGAATAGAACGATTAACAGTCCTAATATTATTGCGATCCAAATAGTGCCGAACATCAAAGTCGCTACAAATACTAGAATCGTCAAAAGACCAATGACCAAATAATAAAGGGGTAAGCCTTCTCGGAATATCACAAAAATCAGGGCAAAGAATACGAGAGCACTACCTGGGTCTGGCTGTGGAACAATTAAAATGGCCGGAAGTAAAATAATCCCTAAAGCAAAAAGTTGGTGTTTGGGTCGTTTAATATCGGTTTGAATATCACTTAAGTACTTTGCTAAGGCCAGTGCTGAAGCTACTTTAGCAAATTCTGATGGTTGCAGATTAAAAAATCCAAGGTCATACCAGGATGTTGCTCCTGCAATGGTTTTTCCAAAAATAAACAAGCCCAATAGCAACACTATTGAAATAACATACATTAAACTCGAAAAGCGTTCATAGAAGCTCGCTTCAAGGGCCATTATGACTATTATTGCGATGATGCTAACTCCAAAAAAGAATAATTGTTTGCCATGTAAGGTCGCAAAGTTGAATATAGACGGGTCGGCTTCTGTAAAAGTACTTGAATAAATACTTACCCAACCTATTACAACCAAGGCGAGGTAGATGAATATCGTGAGCCAATCAATACGTTTTAGTAGACTCTTACCAGACATATTCGTTTATCTTGAACTCTTCACCACTATATGGTTTTGCATATTCATGCTCCAAAGTTCTGTCGAGCATTCGTTTTTCTAAATCTTTCCGGGTTATTTCCCCTTTAATATATTTTTCTATCATCAGGGAAGCAATGTGTCCGGCATATCGCCCTCCATAATATCCATTTTCAATATAAACGGCGATAGCTATTTTTGGTTTATTGACTGGCGCAAAGGCCACGAAAACAGAATGATCGGTAAGTTGGGTCTTAACACTGTCGATAATTGTGTAATTTTCTACAGTCCCTGTTTTACCCGCTATTTCAATTCCGGGGACTTGAACCCATCTTGCTGTGCCTTTTTCATATACATTTGCCATGCCCCGTACAATAGGTTCAAAATGTTTGCGGTCTATCGAAGTTTGCTTCAATTCTGTAAATTCAGGAATTGTAATATCCTTGCCATCGACCTTCTTAAGAATATGTGGCGTAAAAAAGTGACCCCGATTGGCAATTGCCGACGTCATGTTAGCCAACTGTATAGGCGTTGCTGCAACTTCACCTTGCCCAATGGCATTCGATATTATAAACGAAGAAGTCCATCTATTATCCCCGTACCAACTATCGTAGTATTCTTTAGACGGAATACGACCCGGTCTTCCTGTGTGAAGATCGGAACCTAAATATCCTCCAAGTCCAAAACTACGCATATGTTTTTCCCAAACATCCATACCCTCATCGGTAGTCTCGTATTTGTCATATATTTTTCTAAAAGTACCAGCAAAATAGGCATTACATGACCTGTATATACCAATATTCATGTCACGGACACCACCACCACAATGGCAACCTCGTTTCGTATTCCCGACATAAAATCCGTTATAGCATTTTATTTTGGTCTCTGGCGTCATTACACCTTCCTGTAGCGCTATTAATGCATTTAAGGTCTTGAATGGTGATCCAGGTGAACCTTCAGCCGAAATTGATCTATCAAATAGTGGTTTTGATATGCTGTCGTAATGGAGCTTGCTATAATTTTTTGACCTCTTTCTACCAACCAACAAAGACGGATCATAAGTTGGTCCCGAGATCATTGATAAGATTTCTCCCGACGATGGTTCCAACGCCACAACACCGCCTCGTTTGCCGTGCATTAGTAGCTCTCCATATTCCTGAAGGTCTTTATCTATAGTGATGCTAATTTCCCTGCCTTGTTCTGGTGGAGTATCAAGTGCCCCATCTTTATATGGGCCAATATCCCGATTAAACCTGTCTTTTTGAATGTATTGTATGCCTTTCTCCCCTCTTAAGGTGTCTTCATAGGTCTTTTCAACCCCGGTTCTTCCTTTGAGCTCTCCTTGCACATAGTAAGGGTTTTGCGCGAGATCACGTTCATTCACTTCGCTTATATAACCCAGTACATTTGCCGCACTTTTGGTATCGTAATATCTTAGGGACCTCTTTTGGATATAAAAACCTTCAAAATGACGCATTTTTTCTTGAAGTTTGGCGTAATCCTCTTTTGAAAGTTGAGGCACCAATACTGAGGGTAATCTAGGAGAATATACTCTGGCCTTTTTTAGTTTTGTAATTAAAACTTCTTTATCTAATCCAATTAACTTACAAAATTCCAATGTGTCTAAAGGCTTAACCTCCCTTGGAATAACCATGACATCATAGGCAGGATCATTGCCTACTAGCAATTTGCCATTACGGTCGTAGATATACCCTCTTTCAGGATAGTCATAGATAGGCTTAATTGCCGGATCCTCGAGTAAATTATCGGTGGGAAAACTGAATATTTGCAGATATGACAATCTGCCAATAAAAGTTATCCCTATAATCAGAATAATAGATGATAAAAGAATCTTCTTCATCGAAGACGATATTGGTTTTTTAGGAAATGAATCCTGGTGTTAGACAATTATTTGAGCACAACGGTTACTTATTCTTTGATTCTTTATAAAGTTAATTAAACAATGTAATAAAATGAATTCTTATTCTTTATTAACACTAAACAATGAACCGAACAACAGACATAAAACAAGTGAGGCAAGGCCAATGGATAATACCTTTTTTACAATTAACAACAAATTGGCAATGCTAAAAATCTCCAATGAAAAGTAAACCAAATGGTGTACTAGTATTAATAACGCTAAAAATGTAAATTGTTGTGCCCTGGTAGTGTTGCTTAGCTTAAAACTTTGGAATTCATAATTAATTCCAAAAACAAATCTCATTATGGCTGGTCGCAAATAGGCAATTGTGATTGTTGCTGCGGAATGCAGGGCCATGGTATCGGAAAAAAAATCAATTGAAAACCCTAATAGAAAACTTAGCCCAATAAAAGCAGATCTATTCTCTTTAATTGGATACCAGTATAAAAACAATATATAGACCATAGGATTTATAAATCCGAAAAAGTTAAGCCTATTAAAAACAGTCACCTGTACCAGAACAAGGAGTATAAAACGGATGATATTTATGAAATAACCGCTATTCATTATTGGTTGTCTCTTCTAGCTCTAAAATTTCCTTACGGTCCAGATTATTTATTATATATATGTTTTTAATGTTGGTCATATCATTGAAAAGATCAACATCAATTCGATAAAAGCTCTTAGCAACGTCCAGATCAAATTTCTTGATTGCCCCTATTGGAATATTCTCTGGGAATATACTACTCATTGCCCCAGTGACAATTGTATCACCAATATTCAAAGGTACCAATCTTGGAATATCTATTAATTGAACAACATCGTAATTCTTGGCATCCCAAATTAATGAACCAAAATGGTTCGTATTCTTGATTTTGGCATTAATATTCGAGTTTTCGTTGAGAATGCTTTGAACAGTTGCGAACTTATTCGAAGTGTTTTCCACTATTCCTAGAATCCCCAAGTCGGTAATAACCCCCATATCCTGTTTTACGCTATCCTTTTTGCCTCTATTTATGGTAATATAATTTCTGTGATCAGCGTAGCTATTCTTTATTACTTGACCGGAAACAATGGTGAACTTGACATTCGTAGTATCAATTCTTATTACCGAAGATGATTCTTGGTTGAACAACTTATCTCTTAATCTTTCGTTTTCTTGAAGTAAACTTTGATTTTCTTCGTCCAAATCAAAATAAGTAGTGATTCCATGGGAAATACTATAAATATTGCCGGTTATCCAATTTGATGAATTAAAGAATCTTGACTGGTGATAAGAATGCGACTGAATAGTGAAAGCCAGTGAGATAATCAACAAAAATAAATAAAGCAGGAAATTCTTATATCGAATTATGAAGTTAATAATCTGCTGCATTCACTTTTTTTATTTTGTGAAGCCGGAATAAAACCCCTTTTAAGCTCAGGAATAGTATGCCGTACCTATTGAAACTAAAATATTCTGATAGCCCTATTTGATTAAAATACTCTTGTAACGTTCTAGGTTTTTCAGTGCAATACCAGTACCCCGCACTACAGCGCGTAACGGATCTTCAGCAATGTAAACAGGTAAATCAGTTTTTTGGGAAAGTCTTCTATCCAATCCCCTTAACATAGAACCTCCACCCGCTAGGTAAATACCAGTATTATAAATGTCTGCCGCCAATTCAGGTGGCGTTTGGGAAAGGGTTTCCATAACGGCATCTTCAACCCTTAGGATAGACTTGTCCAATGCCTTGGCAATTTCCCTATATGATATTTGTACTTGCTTAGGTTTTCCAGTAAGCAAATCCCGCCCTTGAACCGATTTTTCATCAGGTGGAGTTTGTAAGTCCTCCGTAGCCGAGCCTATTTCAATTTTTATTGCTTCCGCAGTACTTTCCCCAACATAAAGGTTATGCTGTGTTCGCATGTAATAAATGATATCGTTGGTGAAAACATCCCCAGCAATTTTCACTGATTTGTCACAAACAATACCTCCCAATGCAATTACGGCAATTTCAGTTGTTCCACCTCCTATATCAACAATCATGTTTCCTTTGGGTTGCATAATATCCAAACCAATACCTATAGCAGCAGCCATAGGTTCATGAATCAGATATACCTCTTTGCCATTTACACGTTCAGCGGATTCCTTTACCGCACGCATTTCAACCTCGGTAATCCCAGATGGAATACAGATAACCATTCGTAAAGCTGGCGGAAACCATTTTTTCTTCAAAGCTGGTATGTTCTTGATGAACATATTGATCATCTTTTCAGAGGCATCAAAATCTGCAATAACCCCATCTTTCAATGGCCTAATGGTCTTAATGTTTTCGTGTGTTTTTCCTTGCATCATGTTGGCTTCTTTACCAACTGCGATGATTTTACCAGTGATACGATCTCTGGCAACAATAGACGGACTGTCAACTACTACTTTGTCCGCGTGAATGATGAGGGTGTTTGCTGTACCTAAGTCAATAGCAATCTCCTCGGTCAAGAAATCAAAAAATCCCATTTTAAGTTATTTGGTTTCGGTTAAAAGGTGCATTTCATCGACAAAAGTAGTAAAATTAATGCTTAAAATGACGTGTGCCAGTCATTACCATAGCAATATTATTTTCATTACAGTAATCAATGCTCAGCTGGTCTTTAATAGAACCACCTGGCTGTATAACGCTGGAAATGCCACTTTTATGTGCAATTTCTACACAATCTGGAAAGGGAAAAAAAGCATCGCTCGCCATGACCGCATCATTGAGGTCGAATTTGAATGATTTTGCCTTGTGAATAGCCTGGTTTAAGGCATCTACTCGCGAGGTTTGTCCTGTGCCACTGGCGCAAAGTTGTTTGTTCTTTGCCAATACTATGGTATTACTCTTGGTATGCTTACATAGTTTTGATGCAAAAATCAGATCTTCCAACTCTCGAGATGAGGGTTCATTTCCAGTTACGTATTTTAAATCGGCCACTGTATCGGTTTTGTAATCCTTATCCTGGACTAAAACACCATTCAAACAGGTCCTTACAATAGTTTTGGGAAGGTCAACCTCATTCTGGATCAATATGATTCTATTCTTCTTACCTTTTAATACTTCAAGGGCTTCTTCTGAATAGCTTGGTGCAATAACCACTTCACAGAAAAGATTATGAATTTCCTCAGCTGTTGGTTTATCTATTTGAACATTACTGATAAGGACCCCTCCAAATGCAGAAACCGGGTCACCGGCCAAGGCATCAACGTAAGCTTGATGTATTGAATCCCTTGTCGCCAAACCACAAGCATTGTTATGTTTTAGAATGGCAAATGTTGGATCGTCTTTTCGGAATTCATTCATTAAATTCACAGCGGCATCTACATCCAACAAATTGTTATATGAAAGTTCCTTGCCATGCAGTTTTGAGAACATTGCTTCAAAATCTCCAAAAAAGAATCCTTTCTGATGTGGATTTTCTCCATACCGTAAAACCTGCCCATTAGTTTCGCTTATTTTTAAAACCGCCTCATCATGATTTTGATTAAAGTAATTGAAAATAGCCGTATCATAATGTGAAGAAACATTAAATGCCTTAGAAGCAAATCTTTTGCGTTCCGCTACGGTCGTATTTCCATTTCCTGAAGAAATAATGTCCAAAAATTCACTGTAATCCTCCATCGAAGAAACACAAAGAACATCTTTGTAATTCTTGGCAGCGGCCCGAATAAGGGAAATACCTCCTATATCTATTTTCTCGATAATTTCTTGTTCAGAAGCACCACTTGCCACTGTTTTTTCAAAGGGATAAAGATCAACAATCACTATGTCCAATTGAGGAATTTCAAATTCCGCAAGTTGGGCAACGTCCCCTTCATGGTCTTGTCTGTTCAATATGCCACCAAATACTTTTGGGTGCAATGTTTTTACCCTTCCACCTAAGATAGAAGGATAACTAGTTACTTCTTCTACCGGGACAACTTCTATACCCAATTCTCTAATGAATTTTTCAGTACCACCAGTTGAATAAATGGTAACACCTAAATTATTGAGTTTTTTTACGATAGGTTCTAAACCATCTTTGTGAAATACGGAAATTAATGCGGAGGTCGCTTTTTTGGTGCTCATTTTATGTGGGTGGGATTAAGGTTCTAAGCACACAAAAGTAATTTTTTTAAAGCTAATAAATAGCTCAGGTTATTAACAAAACGGCTAAAGTTTTAACCAAAATTATCCAATCGAAAGCTTATTGGACAAATTGACCTTTAATCCGTGTCATTATGTAGTGGAATTAAAGAATTTTGGCCACTTCGGCATTTATAAATTCCAAAAGCTTCTCATCTTCATTGGTAAATGGATCAGGAGTATTGGAATCTATATCGATTTGACCAATGTTTTCACCATTCAGAAAAAGTGGCACAACGATTTCTGCCTTTACATTAATGCTGCAAGCAATATAATTATCCTGGGCCTTAACATCTGGGACTACGAAATTCTCATTGCTCAAGGCAACTTGTCCACAGATTCCTTTACCAAAGGGTATAGTAGTATGGTCAGTAGGTTCCCCAGCATAGGGCCCAAGTCTTAGTTCATTTTTATCACCATTTTTAAAATAGAACCCTACCCAATCATAATAGTGGATACTTTCTTTCAATAACTTGCATATTCCCTGTAAACGCCCATCTATTGAAGTGTTGGTATCCGAGATTATGGCTGTTATTTTTGGCCGTAGGGCTTTAAGCATTATTCAAATTTTGACTAAGATATTAAAATACAATAATACTTTTCTCGCTGGTTTTAATTGATAATTTTAACCCTAAAGTTTCGTTAATCATGTGTTGGGGAGCTGATCCCCAATCAATAATCCGTATTTTTGTGGTCGTGAAGGACTTCGCTTTTAAAATAGCATCAGTATCAATGGCCTTATTGCTATTGGCTTCTACTACTTCCTGGAAAGTAGAGAAACACTTTTGTATGGGCCATTTAGTGGATGTAGCTCTCTTTTCGGATGCTAAGGACTGCGGAATGTCAATGTATTTAATGAATGATGATAATTCAACTTTGCAGCAGGAAAATTCTTGTTGTAGCGATGAGGTCATCTTTGTTGCTGGTCAGGAAGACCTAAAGATAGCATTCGAAAATCTAAGCGTTGACCAACAATTGTTCTTATTTGCCTTTACACATTCTTTTACAAACCTTTTTAATGGTTTAGAGCAGCAGAATGTTGCTAATGAATATTATCCTCCTCCCTTATTGGTCCGGAACGTACAGATTCTAGACCAGGTTTTTCTTATTTGATTTTTTTGATATTCCCACTAGGCTGGGATTAGTATGGATTATACCAACTTGATAATCCATTGTTTTTTAGTTGTATTCGAAGCGAACTAATTCAAAAAAATAATGAAACATAGCTACAAAGTTACTGGAATGACCTGCAACGGCTGTCGAAGCCATGTAGAAGAGATACTTACCAAAGTGAAAGGGGTTTCGAAGGCCACTGTTGATTTGGAAAAAGCTGAAGCAAGTATTGAAATGGACTTCGATATCCCCTTGGAAAAATTTCAGGAAATTCTTAAAAATGATGGTGGTCATTATAGTATTCATAAGCCGGGGGAAGATGTTCACAAGTTAGAAAAGACAGAAATAAAATTTAAGGGAACAGCCACTGGCAAATACTATTGTCCCATGCGTTGTGAAGGCGAAAAAGAATATGAAGAGACTGGTGATTGCCCTGTGTGCGGCATGGATTTAGTTGCACTGCAGACTAATATATCCGATGAAGAACAGATATATGACAACTTATTGAAAAAGTTTTGGATTTCTTTTGGCTTCACACTACCTATTTTTTTAATAGCCATGTCCGAAATGTTGCTGAGTAATCCACTTTATAGGATAATGGATCAATACTATTGGAATTGGATTCAATTCGGCCTGTCATTACCAGTGGTGTTTTATACCACTTGGATATTCTTTGAACGCGCTTTTCGCAGCATTAGAACATTGAATTTGAATATGTTCACCTTAATTGGCATTGGTGCAGGAATAGCTTGGTCTTTTAGTGTCGTTGGACTATTGTTTCCTGATGTTTTCCCAGATCAATTCAAATCTGAATCTGGAACAGTACATGTATATTTCGAGGCGGCAACAGTGATACTAACATTAGTATTGTTAGGTCAAGTGTTGGAAGCGAAGGCACACAGTAAAACAAATTCTGCCGTAAAGGAATTGTTGAAATTGGCTCCCAATGATGCAATAAGGGTAAATAATGGAGTGGAAGAACAAATAAGAATAGAAGATATTGTTTTAGGTGATATACTACGAGTTAAACCAGGTGAGAAGATTCCTGTTGATGGCTCAATAACCAAAGGAAATACTTCTGTAGATGAATCCATGATTTCCGGAGAACCGATACCGGTAGATAAGCGCGAAGGGGAGATTGTGAACAGCGGCACCATCAATGGTAACCAATCATTTTTAATGAAGGCTGAAAAGATAGGCTCCGATACTTTGCTCGCCCAAATTATTCAGATGGTAAATGAAGCTAGCCGTAGTAAGGCCCCAATTCAGAAATTGGCCGACAAAATATCAGGGTATTTTGTTCCCATCGTTGTATCCATTGCGGTAATAACATTTATATTTTGGTTCAATTGGGGTCCTGAACCAGCATACGTCTATGCCATGGTCAACGCAATTGCAGTATTGATAATAGCTTGCCCATGTGCATTGGGGCTAGCTACTCCTATGTCGGTAATGGTGGGTGTGGGTAATGGGGCACTTAACGGAGTGTTGATCAAGAACGCGATGGCACTGGAGTTAATGGCCAAGGTAGATGTTCTTATTGTAGATAAGACAGGAACGATTACTGAAGGAAAACCTACAGTGGAAACCATTGGAACATCAGGGGAGTCCATTTCGGAATCAGAAGTAGTTAAAAATGCCATATCATTAAACCAACTCAGTGAGCATCCTTTGGCCTTAGCAACAATAGAATATGGTAAAGAGCGTGGAGTGGAACCATTAAAAGTAAATGCATTCAATGCCGTAACAGGTAAAGGCGTTGAGGGTATCATAAATGGTGAAAAGGTGGCATTGGGGAATTTAAAAATGATGGAACAGGTTAATGCCTTGGTTTCTTCCAATCTACTTTACGAATCCCAGATGTATCAAAAACAAGGTAAAACTGTATCATACCTGTCGATAGATAGTGATGTTATTGGTTTTATAGTAATAAGTGATAGAATTAAAAAAACCAGTAAAAAGGCAATTTCAGAACTGATCAATAAAGGTATTGATGTAGTTATGTATACAGGAGATAATCATGATACAGCAAAAGCCGTTGCCGACGAAATAGGCCTAAATAGCTTTAAAGCAACTATGCTTCCCAAAGATAAATTAGAGGAAGTTGAAAAGCTTCAAAAACTTGGAAGAGTTGTGGCGGTTGCGGGTGATGGAATCAATGATGCTCCTGCATTAACTAAAAGTGATGTAGGCATCGCTATGGGTACAGGAAGCGATGTGGCCATTGAAAGTGCGCCAATTACCTTAGTAAAGGGCGATTTAAAAGGGATTGTAAAGGCAAAAAACTTAAGTGATAAAGTAATGAAGAACATTAAACAGAATTTGTTTTTCGCACTTGTATATAACTCTATAGGTGTGCCAATTGCTGCTGGAATACTTTTCCCATTTTTCGGAATATTATTGTCCCCGATGATAGCGGCCTTGGCTATGAGTTTTAGTTCAGTATCTGTAATTGCAAATGCCCTGAGATTACGAAATATCAGTATCGATTAATAATTTAAGATTTAATAAAATAGTTCATGAATAAATACATCATATTAACAATATTACTTCCCTTATTCTCCTTTTCTCAAGAAAAGATTGAAGGTATGGTTATGGAAGCTAATTCAGAAAACAAACACCTAGGACTGGCAGGTGCAAATGTATATTGGATGAACTCTCAAACAGGGACAATCACCAACGAGGAAGGCTTGTTCAGTATACCTTTTACCAAAGAGTACAACAAGTTGATTATTAGTTATGTGGGCTTCAAATCAGATACCTTGACGATCAATGAGCCAAAAATGGTTCATCATTCATTAATACCCTCCAACGAATTGGATGAAGTGCTAGTACAGAAAAAACGTGATGCAGTTCAGAAAGCTTATTTCAGCGCACAAAACGTAACTACGATTAATAGTGCAGAATTGCTAAAGGCTGCCTGTTGTAATCTTTCGGAAAGTTTTGAAACCAATCCTGCGATTGATGTTAATTTTTCCGATGCCCTTACAGGAACCAAGCAGATTCAAATGTTAGGGCTAACGAGTCCGTATCTGTTGATTACCCAAGAGAATATCCCAATGGTTCGTGGGGCTTCGCAGGCCTTCGGACTGACTTTTACACCAGGAACCTGGGTTGAAAGTATTCAGATAACAAAAGGGGCAGGTAGTGTGGTCAATGGGTATGAAAGTATTTCGGGCCAAATAAACACTGAACTTGTAAAGCCTTTAACCGATAAATCTATTTTTGTCAATGGGTATGCCAATAAAAATGGCCGCTTGGAACTGAATACCCATTTCAATAAGAAACTTACCGATAAATTAAGTACAGGATTATATATCCATGCAAACAGAAGGGACCATGAGGAGGAGAACAACGACGATGGATTCTTAGATGCCCCGTTGGCCAACCAGATTAATGTGATGAACCGTTGGCAATATCAGAATTCTGAAACCGGATGGGTAAGTTTTATCAATGTTCGTTTCTTGAACGATGAAAAACAAGTTGGGCAATTAGACTTTAATCCTTTATCAGACAAGTTCACAACCAATGCCTGGGGCAGTGAAATTGATACAAGACGTTTTGACTCTTCCTTGAAATTGGGTTATGTTTTCCCAGAACTTCCTTTTCAAAGTATGGGATTTCAAGCATCATATAGTAATCATCAGCAGGACTCATATTTTGGTTTTAATCGTTATGATATTACCCATGAAAGTATTTATTCCAACCTTATTTTCAATTCTATCCTTGGTGATACCCAAAATAAATTTAAAACAGGAGTTACTTTTGCCTATGACGGGTATGATGAGCTGGTTAATTCACTAAACTATGGTAGAGTCGATAACTCGGTCGGAGCTTTTTTTGAATATAGTTATGATAATTTAGAGCGCTTGAGTTTAACAGCTGGTCTTAGGGTAGATACCCACAATCGTTTGGGGACCTTTGTTACACCAAGATTCCATTTGCGATATACCCCATGGGAAAAAGCGAGTTTAAGAGCGTCGTTCGGAAGAGGTAAGCGGGCAGCGAATATTTTTGCGGAGAACCAACAGTTATTCGGTTCTTCTAGACAGATACGCTTGGTGGATGATGGAGGTACAGTATATGGTCTAGATCCTGAAGATGCATGGAATTATGGGGTCAGCTTTTTACAAGGTTTTAATTTGTTTGAACGTAAAGGTAATGTTACCCTGGATTACTATAGGACCGATTTTATAAACCAGATTGTAGTGGATTGGGAAAATCCGTCCGAAATTTCATTTTATAATTTAGATGGAAAGAGCGAGGCAAATAGTTTCCAATTAGAAGTGAATTATGAAGTATTAAAGAATGTAGATGTACGTACTGCCTATAAATATTACGATGTCAAAACTGATTACCAGACGGGACTTTTACAGAAACCATTACAGGCCAAACATCGCTTTTTCGCAAATATAGGGTATGAAACCATTCCGAAGGAAAGTGGATCCCAATGGCGTTTTGACTATACCTTGCATACTTTGGGTGAACAGCGCTTACCGAATACCTCAAGTAATCCAGGACAATATCAGTTAGGAGAGTTTTCTGAATCATACAGTCTAATGAACTCCCAAATAACCAAGGTGTTCAATGAGCATTTTGAAATTTATATAGGCGGCGAAAATTTAACTAATTTTACACAGAGCAATCCTGTATTGGGAGCCGATGACCCTTTTGGCGCAAATTTTGATACCAGTATTGTGTATGCCCCGATTATGGGAAGAATGTTTTATGGCGGATTTAGATTTAAATTATGACAACTAATTAAATAAATAATGAAAAGAGTAATTTTAGGAATTGCTATGATGCTGCTAACGACAGTATCATTTGCACAGGAGAAGAATAAAAAAATGTCTTTTGAGGTTGATGGCAAATGTGAGATGTGTAAAGCGCGTATCGAGAAAGCAGCATTGGGAGTTAAGGGTGTAAAATATGCATTATGGGATATTCCTTCCCATGAACTTTCGTTGATTATTGATGAACGAAAGACAGATCCAATGAAGATAAAAACCGCCTTGGTCGCTGTTGGCCATGATACTAAGGAGTTAAAGGCTACCGATGAAGCATATGACAATGTACATCCTTGCTGTAAATATCGTGATGATGATACCGATGACAGCGATAAGCATTAAAAACGAAAGCTTTAAAAAACTAAAACGCCCTGATATTTTTGTCTGGGCGTTTTTGATTTCTTTTACAATAATCCCATTTTATTTTCAAATGTTAAATTAGTGTAAAACAGGTTCTTACTGATAGTTCTTGTGTAAGGTTGTCTTTTTTGAGTCCACTAAGAATGTGTAAAGTTGATGATAAATGCACATACGAACATTCGTTTTTATTCTTGTTTTTATTATATCTCAGGGGGTTATTTCCCAAACCTGTTGTTCGGGCGGAATACCTTTATCCAATAATCTAGGGCTTTCCAATGAAGGAAAAGGAAGTCTTCAACTTGGACTGAATTATGATTTTAATAACTTGAATACTCTTAATTCAGGTAGCGATAAACTTGACGATGATTCTCGAAAAAGAATAACCCATTCCGCCTTATTGAATTTTGGGTATTCAATTTCCAATCGGCTTTCCTTTGAAACACTTTTCACTTGGGTAAACCAGCGCAGAGCAATAAATCAGTTTGGCAATACAGATTTGCAGCAAACTACTGGAATTGGTGATGCAGTGGTTTTGATTAAATATGATTTTCCAAAAACATTGGGAGAGAAAAGTATTTTGGCCTTGGGGGCTGGAGCTAAAGTACCATTGGGTTCATTCGATGAGGTTGATAATAGTGGTATTACCTATATCGCAGATTTACAACCAGGTAGTGGGGCGTGGGACTTTATCTTTTTTGCTTCTATTTCCAAGAATTTTGATTTTAGACCCACGACAACTTTTTCAGGTAGACTTATAGGGAGGCTTACAGGCGAAAACAAGGATTATTTGGACGGAGCTTCTATCTATGAATATGGTGACGAGTTTCAGGTGTTTTTAGGTGTATCTGATCAGTTTTTACTTTTTAATACCATTACCAATCCAGGATTAAACCTTAAGTATAGAAAGGCTAAAAAAGATATTATTGATACTAATGCATTGGACAATACTGGAGGTAACTGGTTATTTGTTATACCCAGCATAGGATTTCAGGTGACACCTAAAATATTGTTTCAGACTAAGGCAGAAATCCCATTAATCGCCAAGGTTGACGGTACGCAGCTAACACCAACATATAGATTTACAAGTGGATTTCTTTTCAACTTATCTCCAAAACGAAATGTACTGAATCTCAATATAGAAAATTAAAAAGTGCTTAGAAAATATAATCTATTAATTAAAAAAAAGCTATGAAAAAGAAAATTCTAACAATAGTGTTTAGCATGTTACTCATAATTTCGTGCAGTAGTAGTGATGCCTCAGCCGATCAAAACAATCAGTTGCCATCTGGTGGTGAACCTAATAATAGTAATGAATGGTTATATCCTATTGCAGAAATTCGTGATGGGGGTCCGGGGAAAGATGGAATACCCTCTATTGATGCACCCAACTTTACAACTGCAGATCAGGCTTCTCCAGTCTTAAGTGATGATTTATTGGTTATTGGGATAAAGGTAGAAAATGAAACTCGGGCTTATCCGCATTATATATTGGATTGGCATGAGATTGTGAATGATGATGTTAACGGTGTTGAAGTTGCGGCGTCCTTATGTCCTTTGACAGGGACTTCAATAGGATGGAGTAGAATAGTAAATGACAACCTGACTACATTTGGGGTTTCAGGTAAGTTATACAATAACAACTTAATACCCTATGATAGGGCCACTAATAGTAATTGGTCACAGGTGGGTCTTCAATGTATCAATGGTAGTTTAATAGGCCAAAGACCTGATTTGGTAACGGTTTTGGAAACCACATGGGGCGTGTGGAAAACCATGTATCCAAATACCAAAGTAATGACATCAAATACAGGTTTCTCTAGAAATTATGGAGTTTATCCTTATGGAGACTACCGGACCAATAATTCGTATTTGATTTTTCCTTTAACCATAAATGATAACCGTATTCCTGCAAAAGAGCGCGTACATTCTATTATTGAGGATGATAAAGCCAAAGTATATAAGTTCAATACTTTTGGTAATGGAAATACCCTAAGGGATGTATATCAAGGAAAAGATATTTTATTGATAGGGGATAATACTACGATTGTTTCCTTTGAGTTGGATGGCCCAAGCGGTTCTTTGGATTTTGAGTATGATTATAATGGATCCGAAGGATTCTTCAAGGATAACGAGGGTACGATTTGGAATGTTTTTGGAGAGGCAATTTCAGGTCCGGGACAAGGTAATATATTAAAACCAACGGCTTCTTTTATTGCCTATTGGTTTTCTATCGGTGCATTTTATCCTAATGCTGAAATATTCGAATAAAAGTTCCCCTACAAACTAGAAAGCCTCCCAACATATATTGGGAGGCTTTTACTTATATCATGTTAAACTTGATTATGCCCTGATTACATCATTCCTGGCATTCCGCCGCCGCCGCCCATTGGTGGCATAGGAGGAGTATCTTCCTTAATATCAGTCAATGCGCATTCAGTGGTCAAAATCATTCCTGCAACTGAAGCTGCATTTTCCAATGCTATTCTTGTCACTTTTGTAGGATCAATGATTCCCGCCTTGAACATTTGAACATATTCCTCTGATTTGGCATCAAAACCAAAATCACCTTTTTCATCTTGGACTTTAGCAACCACAACAGAACCTTCACCACCGGCATTTTCAACGATAGTTCTCAATGGTGATTCAATAGCTCTTGCGACAATCTGTAAACCTGTTTCCTCATCGGCGTTTTCAGCTTTCACCTTTGTTAAGGCAGCTTTAGTGCGAACCAAGGCGACACCACCACCAGCAACAATACCCTCTTCAACAGCAGCTCTTGTAGCATGTAAGGCATCATCAACCCTGTCTTTCTTTTCTTTCATTTCAACTTCAGAAGCAGCGCCTACATAAAGAACAGCCACACCGCCAGCCAATTTGGCCAAACGTTCTTGTAGTTTTTCCTTATCATAATCAGAAGTAGTAGTTTCTATTTGTGATTTTATTTGGTTTACCCTTGTTTTGATATTTTTTGCAACACCGCCACCATTTACGATAGTTGTATTGTCTTTGTCTATAGTTACTTTCTCACAAGTACCTAACATGTCAATAGTAGTATTGTCTAAAGAGAACCCTCTTTCTTCTGAAATAACAGTTCCTTTTGTCAAAATAGCAATATCCTCTAGCATGGCTTTTCTTCTATCACCAAATCCAGGTGCTTTAACTGCTGCGATTTTCAAAGAACCCCTTAGTTTATTCACAACCAAAGTAGCCAATGCTTCACCATCTACATCTTCTGCGATGATCAAAAGTGGTTTTCCTGATTGTGCTACTGGCTCCAAAACAGGTAGAAGATCTTTCATTGCCGAGATTTTCTTATCAAACAAAAGAATGTAAGGATTCTCTAAATCAGCTATCATTTTTTCAGAGTCAGTAACAAAATAAGGGGAAAGATATCCTCTGTCAAATTGCATACCTTCCACGATATCAACATAAGTATCCGTGCCCTTTGCTTCTTCAACCGTGATTACACCTTCCTTACCAACTTTACCGAAAGCCTGTGCAATCAATTCACCAATAGACTCATCGTTATTGGATGAAATAGAAGCAACTTGCTTTATTTTTTCTGAAGAATCACCAACTCTTTTAGACTGTTTTGTCAAGTCGGCAACAATAGCATCAACGGCTTTGTCGATCCCTCTTTTCAAATCCATTGGGTTAGCACCAGCTGCAACGTTCTTTAATCCTTCTTTTACAATAGACTGTGCAAGAACCGTAGCGGTGGTTGTACCGTCACCGGCAAGGTCATTGGTTTTAGAAGCTACTTCTTTAACCATTTGGGCACCCAAGTTTTCCAAGGCGTCATCCAACTCAATTTCCTTGGCGACAGTAACACCATCCTTTGTGACTGCAGGAGCACCAAATGATTTGCTTACGATTACGTTTCTTCCTTTAGGCCCTAAAGTTACCTTTACTGCGTTGGCCAAGGCATCAACACCTCTTCTTAGTCCATCACGTGCTTCAATATCAAATTTTATATCTTTTGCCATAATTTTATTATTTGTCATTCCTGCAAAGGCAGGAATCTGATTAATTGTTTTTTAATATCCTTTTTGGTTTCCCATTTACATGGGAATGACAGGTGGTTTAAATAATTGCTAAAATGTCACTTTCCCTCATCATAAGGTAATCTGTTCCTTGTAATTTCAATTCAGTACCAGCATATTTTCCATAAAGTACGGTATCCCCAACTTTTACAGTTATTTGCTCGTCTTTAGTTCCAGGACCAACCGCCACTACTTTACCTTTTTGCGGTTTTTCTTTTGCGGTGTCAGGAATATAGATGCCAGATGCAGTTTTGGTCTCTGCTGCCATTGGTTCAATAAGAACTCTGTCCGCCAATGGTTTAATGCTAACTTTAGCCATATTTATTAGTTTTAAATTGATTTTTATTTTACTCGATTATTTAGACAGAAATTGTGCCATTTCATAAAAACTGACATATTGTAAAATAAAAATGCCAGCTTGTCATTCAGGCTGGCACTTTCTTATATGTTAAGCGAATAGCTTACTCACCGTCTGTTGAACTATCTGTATTTGATGCCGGAGCAGGTACTTCTTCAGGCACAGCCTCTGGAACAGTCTCTTCGATTTCATCACCTTGAAGCAATTTAGAATCCGCATCACCAAAATTTCCTTTAAGGGCAATGTTAGATGCTAAAATCAAAACAACCAATAATATGGCCAAAGTCCAGGTGCTTTTATCTAAAAAGTCCCCAGTTTTCTTAACGCCACCAACTATTTGACTACCCCCACCTCCAAAAGAGGAAGATAATCCGCCACCTTTCGGGTTTTGTACCATAATCACCAAAACTAACAGAAAGCAAACTGCAAGGATAAGAATCAAGAATATTGTAAATGTGCTCATTATTACTAGGTATTTTCTTGTTGTATTTTTTGGGCCGCTTTAATACGGTCTGCAAAGAAACCACTTTTTTCCGGATATTTCAAACTTAAAATTTTGTATGCCTGAATGGCTTTTTTATACTTTTTCTGTTCTAGATAAACCTTGGCCAAAGTCTCTGTCATCAACTCATCCTTATCCAACTTTATCGACTCTTTTATATCAACTTTTGAAGCTGTTTTTTGGGTAGGGACTATTTTAGGATTATTTTCAATAAACCGGTCTATGAGGTCGAACTTTTTCTTTTTAAGGACCTCTTTTTCCATAGGGGAATCAGCTTCCCCTTCGTCATGATCTTTCTCATTAAAATGCTCTTGATCACGTTTTATGGTTTTCATAGAGGTTAATTGCAACCATTCACTAAATGAATGTTTCTCTTGCTTTGTAAAAGGCAAGGGTTTGCCAATTTCAAGTTCTTTTTTGGCCTTTTCCTTTTCTTCCGTTATTGCTTTGTCAACTTTTGGATCTTTGGATTTAAATAGTTTTGGGTCCAAAATTTGGTCTGCATCATCAACGTCTTGCGGCAAAGGTTTGTCCTCTGATTCTGCAATAATTGCAGTAGCGGTTTTTACCTCAACCATTTCTTCCACAACAGCTTCCTGCTCTTTCTTATTTTCAGTTTTACCGGATATTGAATCGGCAATTGAATTTTGTAGGAATTCCTTTGATGTGATAAAGTCAAAGAGAACATCGCGATCTGTTGAATACGCTGCCGTTTTTTTTAGGGCGTTATTGTATTTAAAACTGTTGAGATTTTTGAGGCCTTTTAATTGAAGAGCCCTTGCAGGTTGAAAATAGGGGTATTCCTCCAATACATCTTCCAATTGTTTGGTCTGTACAGGGGAGACTACCTTGTCAGGGTTTTGTAATAGATATGTAAAATCCTGTACATTCATATGGCCCTACCAGTCTGCAAGTGATTCGTTAAAAATATCTTGGGTAATTCTTTCAAAAATAATTTCGTGCGCTTCGTCTTTAACTGATGACAATTGTGCATTTGCACCATAATCATAAAAAAAAGAAAAACGTCTCTCAAAATCAGCATCCTCTTTTGTTTTATTGTAAAAACGAACATTAACACCAATTGACAATCTATTTTGGGCAGCTGTTTGCTGGGCCGTGGCACTCATAGGAGAGATTCTGTATTCTACGATTTCACCTTCATACAACAAGTCCGCATTATTCGTATTTACAAGGTCCAGACTCGTTTGGTTTAAAATTCTGTCCTGAAGGGCAAGCGTAAAGTCACGATCCATTCCAGGTTCAAAGGTCGATCCAGGACTTTGAGTCGCATAATTCTGAAAATAGTTTACCTGAAAGGTTTGAGCTGTACCAACATCGCCTCCTGTAAAGTTATATATACCACAGCTCACAAGGGTAGACAATACTACAAACACCATTAGAGTCTTTTTAAAATCGGGCATAATCAGAGATCGTATTGTTTTATTTTACGGTAAAGTGTTCGTTCGGAAATTCCTAATTCAGCCGCTGCGGCTTTTCGCTTGCCTCGGTTTCTTTCCAAGGATTTTTTAATAA
>JAAETN010000081.1 GCA_024228355.1 Maribacter sp.
GTTAGCGATAAATAATATGTGCGAAGTCATATTTAATCCAGCCTTACTCATTGCAACTGTTGTTATCTACAGCATAATTGTTGTTTGGGTAAACAAGCGGTTTATTTGTAAGGTACGTGTTACAGATAAAAAGGTGCTTAAAGAAGCAATTGATAGTCCAAATGTAGATAGAGAAATATGGCAATCTGATAAAAACGAAGAAATTCTAAAAAATGTTTTTGTCTCAGTTATCAAAAAACCAATTACACAATGGCAAGGCTTACAACTTGGCTTGGTTATTTACTATGCAGTAGCTTTGGTTGTGGCTATTTTGTTTCTTTATCTGCTGTTATATAAATGTTAGCTGTGAGAATTACCAAATGTTAAGAAAAATATCGCTAACAAGTAGCTCAAGTCGTTCGCTATCGCTCACTGGGACGCTCCGCTACGCTGCGCGCCCCTTAGCTAGGCGTTATACGAAAAAGTGATGCTAAGTAGGTACTAATGGCAAATCATCAAAAAGTTAAGGATTTCTATCTCTGGGACTATGAAGGTACATTGTTCCCGATGGAAACCTGTCGCCTGCTGGTGGAAAACAACAGCGACACTCTTTCCAATTACATTTCCAAGATAGCCAGCCCAAAAGAAAAGGATTTTTCATTTCTTTCACAAGAAACAGTATATGCAAGTAAAACCCAGCATCATCTAAGAAGAACGATGAAGCTTGATCCAGTTGCCGAGTACTATTTGTACGATATGGCATACAAAAATAGAAAGATATTTCGAAAAGGTAATAATCCTACTAGAGAAAACTTTGGGTATAGATTTGCTGACGGCAACCCCATTCCCATTCATAAGAGTTATAAGGAGTTTAGTGCGAGAGCTGAAGAGCTAAAGAAAAAGTACAAATACATTATCAAGTTTGATATTTCCGCATATTTTAACTCGATTTACCATCACGACATTACTAATTGGTTTTCGTCTCAGAAAACCACGCAAGCTGATGTTGGATTATTTGGCCAATATATGAGAGAGATTAATACTGGCTTTTCTATAGATTTTCTTCCCCATGGGCTCTACCCATCAAAAATGTTAGGGAGTCATTTTCTATCGTTTATGGATCATTCTGAGCTTGTGAAAAGCGAGCACATGATTAGATTTATGGATGATTACATGCTTTTCTCAAACTCCAAAGATACTCTTATTAAGGACTTTCAGACCATACAAAAATGTCTCGGTCAGAAGTCTCTAAATCTCAATGCTGATAAAACAGTCCTGTTCTCCGAGAAAACATTTTCCATTGGTGATGAAATTGACGACATAAAAGGCAAGATAATGGAAAAGGTCCATATTGGGTCTGGCTCTGGTATGGACTATGAGGAGTATGAAGAGGCGGTAAGAGATCTCTCTACGGAAGAAATTGAATACTTAGTAAATCTTCTTGACGAGGATGAGGCAACTGACTTAGAAGCAAGCTTAATCCTTGATTGCATCCATGAACACACAACGAATTTTGCCGAATATCTTCCTGAGTTTATCTATCGGTTTCCACATCTATCGAAGAAGATATACCACAAGTGCGAGGATGTTACTGAGCTAGAAGAGTTGTCTGAAAAATTCGTTGAACTTCTGAGTGGTTTACAGTCTTTAAACGAATACCAACTTTTCTGGATTGCCAAAATATCAGAAAAGTTCCTATTGCAATCAAACTCTGCGGGCCAGTTATTAGCCCTATTGTACGAGCACAAAGATGCAACCAATATATCCAAATCAAAGGTATTAGAAATACCAGAACAAAGGTTTGGTATGCCTGAGTGGAGAGAAGTACATCTTAAGAATGGATCTAGTGGTTGGTTATCCTGGTCTTCTGCAGTAGGAATGAGAAACGATACAAAGCAAAGCCGAAACTATCTAATGGGATATTTTTCCAAAGTTAGCACAATCAATGCTCTCATCGGAGAATATGTAGTTGGGCAGTAAAGCATCGTATAACAAGTGCAATCACGCGGAACAATTTTCCGCTACGCTCCAAATTGCCCGGTGTTGCAGGCGTTAGGGGTTAATAAAAGGAAGAATGAAGTATGGATATTGATTTCAATAATAAGCTTGAAGTTACAATAAAGAACGAAAAGCCTGTAATCCTTACGGACCTCACCTTATCGTTGCTTGGCATAAATCAACAATTTCAGCGATTTCTTGAACAAGAAACAAATGAAGATTATCAACCATCTACTGAGTTATATATCAAAGAGGTAAGGTCAGGCTCTATAGTTGTTGAACTTGTTGCTTTAGCTATGCCAGTAGTACCTCTTATTTGGGAAGGTGGTGCTCTAAAGCAGTGGCTAAATCAAGCTGAAGCATTACTTCAATGGTTTTTAGGGAAACTGGACAAACCACCAAAGGAAATTACAAAAAATGATTTAAAACAATGGAATTCAATATTAGAGCCAGTTGCAAAGGATAATGCATCACAATTGAATTTAACGGTTTCTGACAACAGCAAGGTCATAAATCAAATATTCATTAACTCACAAGAAGCTAACGCAGCACAAAATAGAATAATAAAAGAAATTAATTCTCTTGAAGACCCTGATGACCATATTCAAAAACGGAGGGTAATGCGTTGGTACCAAACAAAATTCGATACTGAGTCACATACAGGTGATAAGGCAATAATTGAAACAATTTCAAAAAGTGCAATAAAAGTAATTTTTGAAAATAATGCGGTAAAAGAAGCTATTTTAAAGGGTGATGATCGCTATTCTAAACCATGGCATAAATTAGCCTATATCGTTGATGTTGAAGTGCAAACCGTTGAAGGTAAACCGAAGCTATACACAATTCTTAAATATTACCCTGATGATACTTTTGACTTTGAGGATTAATGCCCCTAACAAGCACATCAAGATCGTTCGCTATCGCTCACTGGGACGCCGCAAACTGCGCGGCGCCCCTTATGTAAAACGTTATGAGCAAACAATCATGAAACAAATATTTACCATCCTGCTTTTGATGTATAGCTTTGCAGCTTTTGCTGAAGGTTCTTGGAAAGCAGATGCTCAGCAATACATAGACTCACATTCAAAAACTGCGCCAGAAATAAAAAA
>JAAETN010000082.1 GCA_024228355.1 Maribacter sp.
GCTCACTTTATACTTTAGGCACTTTTTACAAAGTTGCTCAAGGCACTAATTTAAAGACCACTCCTTTCCCAAAGGGGGAATATCGGAAGTCCCTCTTTAGTAAAGAGGGATTATTAGGGAGATTTGTTTTCAATATTTACAAATTTAAACCCCCTAATTCAATGATATTGCCTTCGCTAGGAGAACCCTAATAACCGGATTTTTTTTCTGCCTTAACAATCAGTGTAGTAATTATTTGGGTAATTTTTTCACTGCTGTTTCCGATATACTGAACTCTACCGTTTTGATCAAGCACAAATATTATGGGTATTTTATGTACGTCATACAACTTGGACATCATGCCTTTATGACGCATTCCTTCAAATATTTGGGGCCAATCAATATTTTTCTGCAGAATAAAACCCTTTAAATCGTCAATTTGATCGTCACGGCTGATTCCAATAAACTGAACATCGGGACCCTTCAATTTTCGGTACAATTTCTTTATCTCGGGAAATTCCTCAAGGCATCGGTCGTTCCATGTTGCCCAAAAATGCATGACGATGATTTTTCCCTCATATTCTGACAGGCTGATTTTGTTTCCCTTATAATCCTTGGTATGGAAATCCGGCGCCAACATTCCAATCCTCATTGTGCCACCTAATTCCTTACCAAAGGCGTTTGCCGCTCTTGGGTCAATTATCCTTAATTCCTTTATCACCTCTTTTGCCTCTGATATACTTCCAAATCCAATAAGTGCCCTTGCTTTAAAATATAATAACTTTGATTTAAAAAGA
>JAAETN010000083.1 GCA_024228355.1 Maribacter sp.
ACTTTTTAAATAACCAACTAGCTTAACTTAAATAATGGAACAAACTGCGCCTAATTTACTGAACTTTAAAGATCCAAGTATAAGAACTTTACACTTAACTTGGATCGCTTTTTTTTTAACCTTTGTCGTTTGGTTTAATGTTGCCCCTGTTTTAACAGAAATGTTAGATCAATTTGATTGGCTGACTAAGGCCAATGTGAAATCTATTATTTTATGTAACGTCGCTTTAACTATTCCTGCTCGCGTCGTGGTAGGTAATTTGATCGATCGATATGGCCCAAGGATAATTTTTGCCGGTTTAATGGTTTTAACGGTTATACCTGGATTACTATTTGCTTTTGGAAACACACTTACCGTTTTGACCATATCTAGATTGTTCTTAGGTACAATCGGTGCCGGTTTTGTGATTGGGATTAAAATGACCGCTAATTGGTTCACTCCTAAATATATAGGGAGGGCGGAAGGATTTTATGCCGGTTGGGGTAATTTTGGTTCTGCCGCTGCCGCTGCTTTAGTACCTTTCTTCGCTGTTTCCATCATTGGGGGCGACGATGGTTGGAGGTGGTCTTTGGCCATTACAAGTGTTATGTGTGGAGCTTATGGTATATTTTATTTCTTTGCCGTAAAAGATCATCCTGAAGGCATTGAGGTCAAGGAAAAAAAAGGAAAACTGGAACCTATGCCAATTACATCAATCAAAGATCTGGCCCAATACTGGTTCTGGCAATTTCCTCTGTTCGGTGCTATAGGATTAGTGGTTTACAATCTTCATAAACAACAAGTCGATGGCCATGCCATGTTAAGTTGGACAACGGTCTATATAATATGGGGGGTATTGTTGCTAGTTTACCTGATGGATGTCATTAAAGTCACGAATCACAATTTGCCCAAAATAAAGGCCGGTATCCCAGAAAAGGACAAATACCACTTTGGAAGTATTGGCGCATTGAATTCTACATACTTCGCCAATTTTGGTGCTGAGCTGGCTATTGTTTCTATGCTACCCATGTTTTTTTATCAAGTATTTAGTACGCTATTGAATGCCGATGGCGAACGGATTGTAACGCTTGAAATAGCTGGACTCGTTGCTGGTTCTTTTGCCGTTATCAATTTGGTCGCACGTCCGTTGGGCGGCTTGCTTTCTGATAAAATGGGCAATAGAAAAAAGACGATGCTCTTTTATATGGGAGGTATAGTGATAGGTTTTTTCCTGATGGCAATTATTGCAAAAGTCGGTCCTATTGATGCCGAAACTGGTGAAGCAACGTTAATTCCCTTATACAATACAATGACTTGGCTAATTGTTTCAATATTAATTACCATGTTTGCCTCCTTTTTTGTACAAGGGGCGGAAGGGGCCACCTTTGCCATGATACCAACCATTAAAAGAGATATGACAGGGCGTATCGCCGGAATGGCGGGAGCCTATGGAAATGTTGGTGCCGTATTCTATTTGTTCTTATACACTATGATGGACGAAAAGACATTTTTATATATACTTTCGGCAGGAGCTTTTGTTAGCTTGGTTTATACCGCCATTGCTTTAAGAGAGCCAGAAGGTGCTTTTGAGGACCACTTATAATTGAAATTAAAAACTAACTGATATGTCTGTTAATATTAAAGATTGGAAAGTAGAGGATGAATCCTTTTGGGAATCCAAAGGAAAAAAAATAGCTACAAGAAATCTATGGTCATCAATACCGGCGCTTTTGCTTGCATTTGCTATTTGGATCATGTGGGGTGTGTTAGTAAAATACATGAAGGAATTTGGATTTACCTTCGGAATGCTTGAAGGTCTAGTACAAGGTTCTGAAGAATATATCGCAAAACTTAAAGAAATAAATAGTCTGTATTATACATTACCTGCTATAGCAGGTTTATCAGGTGCGACCTTGAGGCTTCCAAATTCATTTCTAATTTCATTAGGTGGAGGACGAAATGTTATTTTTGTGACTACCGCACTTTTATTAATACCAGCCATTGGAACTGGAATGGCTCTTAGCGATGTTAATTCTCCTTATCTATTTTTTGCTGTGATGGCCCTGTTATCTGGGTTTGGTGGGGGAAATTTCGCTTCTTCCATGAGTAATATTAGTTTCTTTTTTCCAAAAAAAGTTCAAGGCTATGCCCTTGGCATGAATGCAGGTCTGGGTAATCTTGGTGTTGGTATTATGCAAAAAGTGATCCCCCTTGTCGTAACAATATCATTGTTTGGAGGAACAGCTGGAGCTATAGCTACGGCAAAAGGAGCTCCATTTGAAGGATTACAAAATGCGGCCTGGGTCTGGGTCCCCTTAATAACCCTTGCCACATTAGGAGCATTCTTTGGAATGAACAATGTTTCAACGGGTACCCCAAGCATGCCCACTACAATTAAAGGCATATCAAAAACACTCTATATGGTGATTTTAGGACTATTAGCTGCGGCTGTTGGAGCCTATATGCTAATTGGCCTTCCATGGGGAGATTGGGGGTTAAAAAATGCTGCTATGTGGATTGTACTTCCAATAGTAGTTATCCTGTCTGTAGTTCTTATGAAATTCGCCACGCCGGGAGAAATAAAACAAAACCTAAAGAAACAATTCTCAATTCTCAGCGATAAGCATAATTGGATCATGACTATTATTTATGTCATGACCTTTGGATCTTTTATCGGTTATTCCATGGTATTTCCAAAATTAGCACAAGATATTTTTGTGTATTCAAATCCTTTGGATCCGGAGTGGGTAAATCCAAATGCTCCAAATATTATGCTTTGGGCTTTTCTAGGGCCAGTAATTGGTGCTTTAATACGGCCTATTGGAGGAATCCTTTCTGATAAGGTAAACAGTGGATCCAAAGTAACTGCCTGGAGTACATTTTTTCAAATAATTGCTGCTTTAGCGGTAGCATACTACGTGATTCAAGCAAAAGGTACCGAGACACCCGAACAATTTTGGTGGCCATTCTTTGCGGCCTTTATGGTTTTATTCTTAACAACTGGTATTGGTAACGGCTCTACCTTTAGAAGTATTCCCTATATTTTTTCCAAGGAAAAAGCTGGGCCCGTATTGGGCTGGACTTCAGCGATTGCTGCTTATGGTGCCTTTATAATTCCTAAAGTTTTCGGGCAACAAGTAGCTGCTGGAACTGCGGAATACGCACTTTATGGTTTCGCCTTATATTATTTGATTTGTCTTATTCTTAACTGGTGGTATTATTTAGGGCCAAAAAGGGAATTTGATAAACCATAATTATATGAATTTTCACATATTCAATTGAAAAAAAATCTTAGTTACCCCTAATCTTTTAGATTGGGGGAAACGGTTTTATACCGTTACTAAAAAAAAGAAGTGCCTAAAAGTTAATTAAAAACAAAATAAATGAGCTTAGATTTAAAGAACCTAAATAAACAAGATCCATTAAAAAGAATGGTGGAGCGCCAAGAAGAAACTGAGGAGTTTTCTCCCATGGATCCGCCAGATGCATTTAAACCACCTACCTTAGATGAAGTTAAGTATGAAGATATGCATCCAATAATTCAATCGTTAATGGATGAGCATGTAAAATGCAACGAAGTGATCGGTGCTTTTGAAAACACAATCAGTTCTTTGAACAGTGACGGTTTTTCAAAAAGCACCCTTGAAGGGATAAATGATTTCTTTTCTTTCTTTGATGAATCTATTATCGATCACAACAGAAAAGAAGATGATACTGTTTTTGCAGATTTAAATTCCGTGCTGCACGAGAAAGAAGAATATAGTACTGGTACAAAAAAGACCGTAGTGGATTTAATGGAAGACGATCACGTAAAAATGTTACAACTTGCAGCGATCTCATTTAATTTGTTTGGTTTGGTAACCCGTATTCCGGATCAGGCATCAGGGATGGTTATATTGGATTTAGCTGTGGAACAATCTAAAGCACTGATCGAAATGCTGAAGCTTCATATATTTAGGGAAGACCATGTTGTTTTCCCCATAGCGAACGACTATTTGTCAACTGAAGTATTAGATACGCATAATGCACGATTCGCATAAGGTATTTAAAACTTGCCGGGTTGTTATATGAATCCGGCAGACTACTTTTTGACCCATTGGTTTTGTTGGGATTAGCCGCCTATGGTGATCATACTTCTGTTTTGTGAGTGTAATTTGGGTTGTTGTAATTTTTTCAAGGTATCCATACCTCCGCGCACTTTAAACTTTGCGTTTACCGCTTTTTCTATAATGGGCTCAATGGATTTTCCTGCTCTAAGCAATGTAAGCAAGTCCGATTCCGTTGACGAAAACAAGCAATTTTTAAGTCGGCCATTTGCTGTTAATCTTAAGCGGTTACAGGAATCACAAAACGGGCTAGTTACTGAGCTAATTATGGCAAAGGTTCCTTTAAAGCCATAAATGCGATAATTTTTTGCAGTGTCGTTAGATGCATCCTGCAATTTTTCAATACGTTCATCTGAATAAAAAACGCTTAGCTGTTGCATAACTTCATTATAAGAAACCATTTTAGAAATGTTCCAATTATTACCGTCAAAAGGCATAAACTCTATAAAACGAATGGAGATGGGAAGGTCCTTAGTAAGGGCAATAAAATCTACAATTTCGTTATCATTAAAGCCTTTGATCAAAACGGTGTTTATCTTTACGGTAAAGCCATTTTTAACCAAGAGTTGAATATTCTCAAAAACTTTTTCGAAATAGTTTCTTCGCGTAATATGATTAAACTTCTTTTTGTCTAAAGTATCTAAACTCAGATTAATATTTTTTATGCCACAGGTCTTGAAAGTAGCAATAAACCTATCTACAAGAACAGCATTTGTGGTAATGGTAAGTTCCACGGGGAGTGACGCCAATTTTTTTAGGATAATAGGAATATCCTTCCGTATCAATGGTTCGCCACCCGTTAATCTTATTTTGGTTACCCCTTTATCCACAAATGTTTTGGCAATGGTATAAACCTCATTATAAGTCATAATATGTGACTTAGGTGAAAGAAAAATACCTTCTTCCGGCATACAATACGAACATCGTAAATTACAACGTTCAGTAAGTGAAATACGCAGATAGGTATGTTCCCTCCCAAAGGTGTCGGTTAGTATGGATTTATTCGTTTTCATTAATCGTGTCGTGCTTCTTTTAAAATTCTGAAAATGTGTAATACCGATGGAAAAATAGCATCCATCGATTCTTTGGCCCCATTGGTAGAGCCAGGTAATCCTAATACCAAACTATTTTTAATAGTTCCGGCTACACTTCTGGAGAGCATGGCATAGGGTGTCCTTTCCTGCCCATAATTGCGGATGGCCTCTTCTATACCCGGAATCCTTCGGTCTAGTATTGGCAACAAAGCCTCGGGTGTTACATCTCTCTTGGAGAGTCCTGTTCCCCCGGTATAAATAATAATATCCATTCCCTGTTCCTGGTACATTTTGGCTTTCTCCTTAATAAGATCATTTTCATCGGGAATAATGACATAATCTGAAATGGCAACCCTGCATTCTTCTAACTTTTTAATTATCGCTTTCCCGGCTTTATCTTTTTTTTGTCCTGCGGAAATTGTATCTGAACATACAATTACAGCGGCAGTAAGGTCTTTTCTAAAACGATCTTTATAGTCAGATTTCCCTCCTCTTTTATTTAAGAGCTTAATGTGATGAATTTCTATTCCTTTATCAATGGGTTTCAGCATATCATATATATTCAGAGCAACAACACTTGCTCCGTGCATAGCTTCCACCTCGACACCTGTTTTATAAATAGTTTTTACCGTACATATAATAGTAATCTCCAATCCGTTTACTTCGTAATCTATTGCAGTGTGCTCAATAGGTAGAGGATGGCAATCTGGCAGGATTTCCGGTGTTCGTTTTACTCCCAATAGGCCAGCTGCCTTGCTCATCGCAAAAACATCTCCTTTGGGAACAGTTTTGTTCCGGATCGCCAACATGGTTTCAGGCTTGCTTACTTTGACTATGGCCTGTGCGAAAGCTGTTCTAAGTGTAGTACTTTTATTTGTAATATCTACCATATTATATCGGTTGTTTGCTTTTCATTGATGAGTTACGATTACAATGACTTCTAATCCATTTCCTATCTAACCTGCTTCTCTTTCAAATATTTTTCAGTTTTGGAATACTACTCAACAGTAATTCACCAAAAATACTTGCAGTTACAACATGTTATATACAATTAATAATATCCGCTTGTTTATCTAAATAGTTCCAGCAGTTCTTATTGATGCTATCAAATGCTTTGATTAAGTCTTTTCCATAAGGGGTTACCTGAACACCACCTCCTCCTTTGCCACCAACATTGGCAATAGTGACGGGTTTTTTAGCAGATTTGTTTACAGCATAGACCAGAGACCAGGCCTTCTTATAAGATATCTTCATTTGCTTTGCAGCTTTAGATAATGACCCGGTTTTGTCAATTGTCTTTAACAATC
>JAAETN010000084.1 GCA_024228355.1 Maribacter sp.
ATAACAGCTAGATAGAGCGGACTTTAAGACCGTATATTGAGTATTTGTCATTATTATCAAATCCCTTTAAAGCCACGATATGAAAGGTTTATAACCCATTCAGGCTTATTATTGAAACTGGCAAATGCGACACCAGTGTCGTATATCCAGCCTGTTGAACATAGAGTAAGCTATTTTTGGCTGTTATTTCAACTAGTTATAAAGACTGGAAAAATACATCTGAAGATAATGCGACATTCCGCACCAAATTAGCCCATTAAATACCATAAAATATTGAACTTGAGCAAACTTGTTGATGGCTGCAAAGAAACAGCTCCAGGCATTAGCAGACAAGATTTTAACAGCTGCTTTGGCTGCAAAGTTCGAATTAGAGACATTCAACGCCCAGCATAACTTGGTGAGTGGTTCTGTCTTGTTCATTGCCCAAGCAATGAGCATGACAGGTTCACGAATCCATTTCATGCTTTTGTTATGTTTTTTAATGCCAATTGTTCATTTGTCTTAATCTCACCAACGTTTG
>JAAETN010000085.1 GCA_024228355.1 Maribacter sp.
ATTTTTTTGTGTGTGTTGAGTAAAAGTTTCATTTAAATATTCCTGGTTAATTAAATAAAGATGTATAAAACAACCAACAAAATAAACGCGCCTCGTGCCCAGATAAAAAACATCTCACCTGGAGTAATTTTTCCTTGTCCAAATTCTTGATAAGACGTCTGAACAAGCCAGGCAACATATAATATGATTGCCGTTACTCCGATGGTTGCGATTGCATTAAGGAGGTAGGGAGCTGAAAACAACCCCCCTCCTCCACCTTCGGTAAAAGCTGCTTGTTGTGCTGGTGTCATGGATTGCGCTCTGTGTAATTGCTTTTGAGCGCATCGATGGTAGACGGAACAATGGGTTCCATCCGATCCTCTAAATGACTCGATATACCTTTTCGAACTTTTTCGATATCACTTAGAAGAAATTGGTAATTGAAAGTAGTGCGTGAGCTTGTATCCGTTTGGGATTTTGCAACTAAAATCAATGCGTTTAATGATTTAAGCTCTTGCTCGATTTTTTTTAATGCTTCACGTTCAGACCAGACATCTGCTGTTGTGCCAAACGTAAATATTGTTATAAAAATTAGTGCTGCGATCTTATTCATAATTCTTCCACCTCATTTGATGTGATTCATTAAAGCAAAGAACAAACACAAAAAGGGGAATAATAGGTTATGGAAAAAAA
>JAAETN010000086.1 GCA_024228355.1 Maribacter sp.
AAAATGTGACGAGGGAGGGGCGAGACGGAACCGGTGGGTTGGTTGGATCGTGACAAGCTTAACGCCCCCCCCCCCCCACCCTGGCTATGCCACTGACCTTGTTCTGATATTTGCGTCAGTTGACACGGCGCGTCATTAGGGTATTCCTGTTCCTAAATTGGGATTAACATTAGAGGATATACTTCCTAAATTGGGTCTAACATGAGTGGATATACGGTATTTGGTGTTCTTTTCTACTTTTCGGATGTCTGTCATGGTCATACTTACGTGCCTATGCCTATACAGTACCTATATTTTGACATTTTGTGCAATTGTGTGCAATACATTACCTATATTTTGAAATTTTGTGCAATACAGTACCTATTTTGTGCATTTTGTGCAATTCTTTGATCTCTTTTTGTAATCTCAAAACAATCTCGTGAAACAATCTCGATTACATAATTGTGCTTTTATCATTGTTTTCGTTTGCTCTTATTGTATGTGTTGTAGTTTGTGCCTGCCATCGGTTTTGTCCGTTTTTTGTGGTTTTTGAATGAAAAATAAAACCATCTTTGAATTTGAAAGAAAAACTAAATATTCAGTTAAAAAGGACTAATTTTTTAGTACATTCCAGCCTGAAGCAGTAATATTGAAAAACACTAAATTTTTAGTACAAATGTACCAACTGGAAAGTCTCACATTTGTATGAAGTATTTAGTGCAAAAGTACTAACTTTTAATATAGGGCTAAGAACACTACATTGGTTAGTACAAAAGGACTTATTATTAAATGGAAAAGTACTTATTCTGTTAAGAGAGTGTTACATTCATTATTGTTCGTTAGATCATCTATTCTGACCAATTCTGATATATCTCAGTGA
>JAAETN010000087.1 GCA_024228355.1 Maribacter sp.
CTGGATGCTTTTATTCAAGATTGGACAGCTCATGGCAGCGATTTAAAGGCGGGTTATGAGATTCGCTACAAGCGTTTTATCATCTTGGCCTTGGACCAAACTGATACCGCAGCCTCTGGGTGTTCTATCGATGCCTCGGTCTATTTTATTCAGCATTTGGAAAAGAAGTATAATGTGGAGTTGCTCGATAAAATGAATGTATCCTATAAACAAGGGGAATTTATTGCCTATAAGCCATTGATCGATTTTAAGAAAATGGCTAAACAAAAAGCAGTATCAATGAACACCATAGTTTTTAATAATTTAGTTACCAATAAAGGAGAGTATCTTGAACATTGGGAGGTGCCAGCTTCAGAAAGTTGGCATGGCCGATTTATGTAGTATTGCATTTGGTATTGTATTTGTGTCTTCTCAACCATGATATTTGTGGGATTCGATGAAATGCAATATTTTTTTTGATTGTAAGTTATCTCCTTAGACTGATCCAATATGCGTTTTTATAGCATTATTCCATTGTTTTTACTGTTTGCACTATGCGTAAATTCGCAGGGCAATCCTATGGTGGTAAAAGATAGTCTGACCCAGCAGAAATGGGTAGATGCTACATACGATGCAATGACTTTGGATGAGAAGTTGGGGCAATTGTTCATGGTGGGTATTGCGTCCAATCAGGATAAAGGGAGTACCGATAAGATCAAATCCTTAATTAAAGAGCATCATATTGGGGGGGTTATTTTCTCAACAGGAGGGCCAATAAAACAAGCCAAACTCACAAATTCGTTTCAATCTGCTTCTAAAATACCACTTATGGTAGGTATGGATGCTGAATGGGGGCTTGCCATGCGTTTAGATTCCACATATGCATTTCCTTGGAATATGACGCTAGGAGCCATTAAGGATAATTCGATAGTAGAAAAGGTTGGACATCAAGTCGGAGTGCATGTTAAACGAATGGGGGTCCATATCAATTTTGCACCCGATATAGATATTAATACAAACCCGTTAAATCCTATTATCGGTAATCGTTCTTTTGGGGAAGATCGAGACAATGTCGCTGAAAAGGGAATTGCTTTTATGAAAGGAATGGAAAGTGCGGGTGTTCTTTCAAGTGGCAAACATTTTCCTGGACACGGTGATACTGCAACAGATTCGCATAATGCCCTACCATTAATTGAGTTTTCTAAAAAGCGATTGGATAGCCTGGAGCTTTATCCATATAGAAAACTTATAAAAGCTGGCTTAAGCAGTGTTATGGTGGCGCATTTGAATGTTCCGAGTTTAGAGTTGCAAAAAGAATTGCCATCATCCTTATCTGAGCAGATAATTTCAGGAATTCTTAAAGAACGTATGGGATTCAATGGTTTGGTGTTTACAGATGCATTGAATATGAAAGGGGTTACCAATCATGGGAAAGATGGTGATGTAGAGTTAGCTGCGTTTCTTGCTGGGAACGATATGCTGCTTATGCCCACGGAAGTTGCCAAAGCAAAAGAAAAGCTGTTAACTGCCTACAATAGGGGAAGAATCACCGAACAAAGACTTTCCAGTTCTGTAAAAAAGATTCTAATGGCCAAGTATAAGGTTGGTCTAAACAAATACGAGCCTATCAAAATCAATAACCTATTCAATGACCTAAATTCCATCGAAAGTGAATTGGTCTATGAAGAAGCCATTGAAAATGCGATAACCGTGGTAAAGAACAAGTATTACCTAATGGGCATCAAAAAGTTGGAGAATAAAAAAATCGCCTATGTAAAATTTGGAGATGATAATAGCAACCCATTCATAACCGAATTGAATAAATATGCCAAAGTCACTCAAGTCAATGGTAAGGATATTGCCACTATTAAAAATAAGCTGAAAGAGTTCAATCTAGTAATAATTGGGCACCACAAGAGCAATGAAAGCCCTTGGAAGCCCTATAAGTTTTCTCAGAAAGAGCGCATTTGGTTAGAGGAGATTGCCAAAGAGCGGACGTCAAACCTAATTCTATCGGTCTTTGCAAAGCCTTATGCCTTATTGGATATTGAATCTTTCAAAAATATTGATGGAGTAATTGTAGCATACCAGAATAGTGAAATCGCCCAGCAAAAAGCCGCCCAACTGATATTTGGTGCAATTGATGCAAGAGGCATTTTGCCAGTTTCGGCCCACACTGATTTTCCTGCTAAAACAAGTGTACAAATCAGCTCTTTGAAACGTCTGGGATATAGTATCCCTGAGCGTGTGGGTTTTAGTTCCAAAAAGTTAGCAGAAGTTGATAAATTGGTTAAAGATGGATTGGATTCATTGATGTATCCCGGAGCACAAGTTTTAATTGCTCGTAAAGGAAAAGTGATTTATAATAAGGGATTCGGTAATCCTACTTATAAATCTGAAGAAAAAGTAACTCCAGAGCATATTTATGATTTGGCCTCGATAACTAAGATATTGGCGACACTACCGGTAATAATGAAGATGGAGGAACTAGGCAAAATAACATTGAATAATACTTTTCAAGAACTAATACCCGAATATTCAGAGACCGAGTTAAAGAATGTCACCGTATTAAAGGCACTTTCACATTATGGCAGATTGCCAGCATGGATAGCCTTTTATGTCAATACATTGGATAAGAAAAGAAAACCATCTCTTGAATTTTATAGAAATCAACCAATCGATGGTTTTTCGATAAAAGTAAGCGATAATCTTTTTTTAACAGATGCCTATAAGGATTCCATTTATAATAGGATTGGCCGACAAGAATTAAAATCAAACCGATATAGATATAGTGACGTTGCGTATTATGTCATGAAAAAGTATATCGAAAAGACCTATAACGAACCCTTAGACAGATTAGTTGAGGACTTTTTATTTAGACCAATTGGGGCATTTCAAACAAGTTATAATCCCTTGGAAAAATTTCCGAAGAACAAGATAATTCCATCTGAGGAAGATAAATATTATCGCTATCAAACTGTACAGGGTTATGTTCATGATATGGGAGCAGCCATGCAAGGTGGAGTAGGGGGTCATGCAGGTCTTTTTAGCAATGCCAATGATGTTGCCAAGATTATGCAAATGTATTTGCAGGGTGGTGAGTATGGCGGTAATCATTTTTTGGATGCAAGAACAATTAAGAAGTTCAATACCTGTTACTTCTGTGAAAAAAACGTTAGGAGAGGGGTCGGCTTTGATAAGCCACAATTAAAGGATAAGGGCCCAACCTGTGGTTGTGTTTCCCGAAAAAGCTTCGGACATAGTGGTTTTACAGGTACATATACTTGGGCAGATCCCGATGAAGAGCTTGTTTATGTGTTTTTGTCCAATAGAACCTATCCAACTGCATCGAATACACTTTTAGTTAAATCTGCCTTAAGAACAAGAATTCAACAGGCTATTTATGATGCAATAATTAATTAAGGTCCAAATTCCACCCCGATAGCTATCGGGGCCAAATTCCAAAATCACTGGTTTTTTGTATTCATCACTTTATGGTTCATAGCGCCTTTTTCCTTGAAATCGCAATTTTTATTCAGATGAAACTATCAACCTCTTAAACTTTTCGTAAATAAAACACTGGTATATCGACATACCATACGATTTAACTAAATTTGGACAATGAAGATAGCGATTGTTTGTTACCCAACTTTTGGAGGAAGTGGTGTAGTAGCCACTGAATTAGGTATTGCTTTAGCCGATAGGGGCCATGAGGTCCATTTTGTAACCTATCGCCAACCCGTGCGATTAGACCTTTTAAGCCATAGGGTACACTTTCATGAGGTTCATGTACCAGAATACCCTTTATTCCACTATCAGCCTTATGAATTGGCCTTATCAAGTAAATTGGTCGATACAGTTAAGATGTTTGGGATAGATTTACTTCATGTTCATTATGCCATTCCACATGCTTATGCGGGTTATATGGCCAAGAAAATGTTAGAGGAGGAAGGTATATATTTACCCATGATCACAACACTGCACGGTACTGATATTACTTTAGTTGGAAAACATCCGTTTTATAAGACTGCTGTAAACTTCAGTATTAATCAATCAGATGTGGTTACCTCTGTTTCAGAAAATTTGAAGCAAAGAACCCTCGAATTCTTCGATATTAAAAAGGAGATTGAAGTTGTACCTAACTTTATTGATAGAAAAAAGTATAGTACTTCGTTTACAGATTGCGAAAGGACGATAATGGCCGAAGAACATGAGCGGATTATCACCCATATCAGTAATTTTAGAGTAGTTAAGCACATTCCTGATGTAATTCACATTTTTAATAAAATACAGCAGGAAATACCTGCAAAATTAGTCATGGTGGGCGAGGGGCCAGAAAAAGAGAAAGCTGAGTTCCTTTGCGAACAATTAGGAATCATGGATAAGGTACATTTTCTAGGAAATAGTAATGAAATAGATCGAATTCTATGCTTTTCCGACTTATTCTTATTGCCATCTAAATCCGAAAGTTTTGGACTAGCGGCCTTGGAGGCAATGATTAATAGGGTTCCTGTTATTTCCACCAATGCTGGCGGTATACCGGAAGTGAACAAACATGGGGTAACAGGATTTTTAAGTGATGTAGGGGATGTTGATGATATGGCGAATAATGCCCTGAAAATACTTGGGGATGATGATACTTTGGGGAAATTCAAGGAAAATGCTTGGGAGGTTGCCCAAAAATTTGATATCCTGAATGTGCTTCCGTTGTATGAAACCATTTATTTAAAGGCATATAACGCCAGATTAAAGAAAACATTTAGTTAAGATGAGGTATTTGTCATTATTTATTTTTGCCATTATTCTATCCTGCAATGGACAGAAAAAGGCAGCAATGAAGGATAAAAATGGCATGAACGCAGGGAAAGAAAAACTTACCTTATTACTACAAGATAATTATAGTGGTTCGGACGTTGTAGAAACTTTGATCATTAAGGATGCAAAAGCTTTAAAGAGTTTCTATTCCAAAATAAACAGGACACGAAAGCCTGGGTTGACGGTTCCAGAGGTCGATTTTAC
>JAAETN010000088.1 GCA_024228355.1 Maribacter sp.
TAAAGCAGCGCTATGATAATCAGGTTTCCCCATATTATGCTACAGCCCGTTTATGGACAGATGCCATTATAGATCCGTTGGATACCCGCAAATGGATATCAATGGGCATTGAGGCGGCCAATCATGCCCCTATCGATAAACCATTCAATATGGGGGTTTTACAAGTATAATTTCCTTTCCCATGCACTTTTGCAGCGATCCAAAATATTTATAGAAAGAACCAACGATGCGGATTCAAAATTTATTTCTTATTACCCTAATTTTCACGCTTACCAATTGTAAAGATGGTACTAATGAGTCAACTACAAAATCGGAAGTAAAAAACGATAAGGTTATAGATGAGCCTCGGAATGGTATTTTTGAACCAACCCCGGATAAGGATAATGGAGGTCTTTATATGCCAGAAGGATTTGGGGCATTGGTGGTTGTAGATAGTATAGGACCTTCAAGACATTTGGCCGTAAATGATAACGGTGACATATATGTAAAACTCAAGATTGCCACTGGGGATAAAGGCAATGTGGCCTTAAGGGACAACAATAATGATGGTAAGGCAGATATCGTGGAGCGTTTTGGTGATTATCCCAATGATGGGGCTTTTGCCACGGAAATGCGCATACATAACGGGTATTTGTATTTTAGTTCAGAACTTGTAGTTTACAGACAAAGATTAACGCCCAACAAACTTATACCAGAAGGGGTTATAGAGCCTATTGTAAAGGATCCCTATCCTATAAGATGGCATAATGCCAAGTCGATAGCATTCGACAATGATGATGGTTTGTACGTTACTTTTAGTGCTCCTACCAATGCTTGCGAAGACAAGAACGCTACCCAGGTAAATCCGCATGGTATTGTTATGGGCGAAAACCCTTGCTCGCAATTGGACATTTTAGGAGGTATCTGGAAATTTAATGCCAATAAATTAGGACAATCACAGCTAGATGGGCAGCGATTTGCCACAGGAATCCGTAGCGTTGTTGCCCTATCCTGGAATGAAATGGACAATAAACTATATGCTATTAATCATGGCCGTGATTTTCTACACAACCATGCTCCACAATATTATAACCAATGGCAAAATGCTATTTTACCAGCGGAACAATTCATGATAGTCAATGAAGGTGATGATTATGGGTGGCCCTACACCTATTATGACCATTTCAAGAACAAAAGAATGCTGGCCCCTGAATATGGTGGGGATGGTCATAAGGAAGCCGAAGGTTATGCGAAACCGCTAATGGGTTTGCCTGCACATTGGGCGCCAAATGATATGTTGTTTTATAAAGGCGATTTGTTTCCATCGAGATATAAGCAGGGTGCATTCGTTGCATTTCACGGATCCACCAATAGAGCACCATATCCACAAGCTGGTTATATTGTGGCTTTCGTTCCTTTTGAGAATGGAAAACCAACAGGAAAATGGGAGGTTTTCGCGGATGGATTCGTCGGTGTTGATACTGTTGTACAAATGAAGGATGCCAAATATAGGCCTATGGGATTGGCAGAGGGTCCTGATGGTTCATTGTATATTTCAGAATCCAGAAATGGAAAAATTTGGCGCGTACTTTTTGATGGTGATAAAGAAACTTTCGGTCCTACACAGTTGATGGAAATGGAAAAGAGAAAGTCAAGATCCTATATCAAGGAACCGCATATTACCAAGGATATAATGTCCAATTAATATAATTATTTACTTACTGATAGCCTATTAATGAGGGTGAGCAATTCAAAATTTACATTCTTTTCTGAAAGCGGGAACACCTTTACCTCGCTCCTTTCCATTGAAGTACCATAGTCATAATAGACCGTGGCTTTCATATAAGTTGGATTGTACGCTTTATTACCAAAATAATTGATGTTGATTTTCCATTCACCAAGAAGATTTTTATCGATCAAGAAGTGTTCACAGGAATACCCTTTTATTTTTTCGTCATAGATTCGTTCAGATTCATTCTCCAAAGTATGGCTCCAAACAAAATAATGCTTATTAGGATTTACGAATTGCAAATCAAATTCTGCCTCGCTATTGTTCCATTCGAAAAGAACTCGGGTGCCGCCAATATCCGAATCACTGACATCCTCTTTTTCTATCTTTAGTTCTTCCCCTTTTCTCGAGATCAAATTTGTGGATTCCAACTCCAGGATTGCATCGATTCCATCAAAAGTCAATGTTATGGAATCCAATTTTCTTAATTGGTAATATCTAGCGTGTAGACCTAATGCTTTTTTGTACTCCTTATTAAGAACGTACATATTGGCAAGATCTCGATACGATTGGGCATATCTAGGTCTAAGCCTGAAAATGCCTATATAAACTTTCAATGCATCTGCATGCCTTTTTTCAGATTCAAATACATATGCCAATGCCTTTAATGCTTCCGCATTCTTGGCATATAAAACTTTCATTTCATCCAATATGAAATCCACTTTTTCCTGATCCTGGTATTTGTTCTTAATCAATTTTGAGACATCCAAGAAAAAGTATGGGGAATTTGAATATAACCGTTTTTGGTTTTCATAAATGTTCAACGCATCGCTAATTGTTGTTGCCTTTTCGATTTCCAATAAATAATTGGGGATTACAGGCTTTAGTTTACGCAAAGCCGTCCTATCATCGAACTTGTTGTTGCGTAATCTAACTTGATCATAGGGCTTGTTGGTTCCTTTTTCACGCATGACAAAAGAACCTTTGGTATTGATAATAATAACTCCTCCTGCTGCGAGATTACCATATTTTGCAGTTGCACCGAGTCCGGGAAGAGTTGCTATACGGTCTATATTATCAAGAGCTAAAAATGTAGGTACCGAAGTGAAAATTTGACCATCTATTTCGAAAATGGCAGGTTTAGGATTGAGTGCGGAACTTCGACCCCTAAGAAAGGCTGCTTTTTCTGTACCGCCTTCAGGGGTGTTAACCGATTCGATCGACAAACTAGGTATTTTCGCTTGCAAGGCGGATAATATATCTATGGCACCAGGATTTAAGTTATCGCCATCTATGGTATTCATAGCGTATCCCGCATTTTCAGCATCTATAAACCCGTAGGTAGTCCGTACTATACTTTTGTTCTTGGCATAGTCTAATGCCAGACCTTGCTGCCCCTTCTTCTTTCTTTGCGCTACGATTACCTCATCCAATTCTTCGATCCGGGGCACCATACTGATATTCAATGTGGAGGTCACATCCTCCACTATAATCAATACATCATGCATTCCTACATAACTAAAAACCAATACATCCCTTGGTCGTGCCTCAATTTCATATTTTCCATTCGCATCAGTTTGTATTCCTTCGGTAGTACCTTTAATCGAAATGTTCACATTGGCCAAAGGATAGCCCATATCAGATACCACACCACTAATTTTATTTATTTTATCCTGGGAAAATCCTTGTAAGCAGTTAACAAGGAATATGAAGGCAATTATTTTGTTCATGAACGGGGTTTGTGGTAAATATATTACAAAATAGAATTGCTTAACGCGTTGAATAGTTTTTTCATTCTTATCAGAACAATTTAGAAGCCGGTTTTAGTCTGCGGTTTTCTTTGAGCTATTGCGGACCTTGAAAAGTTCTATATTGACATTTTTAAGTCCAAGTTTAAAGACCTTTGTTTCCTTACGCTGGGCAAGGGTGCCGAAATCCTGATAGATCGTAACTTTTAAATAAGACGGAGTTAAACTCTTGTTGCCTAGATATTTGGCATTTATTTGCCATGTACCTGCAAGGGAACTATCAATTAAAAACTCATCGCAAGCGTACCCAATTAATTTTTCCTCGCGTATACGCTCCGAATTCGCGGCCAAGGAATGCGTCTTTGTATAATAATGCCCCTCGGGATTTACGAACTGTAACTCGAACTCCGCTTCACTGTCGTTCCATTCAAAGACCAATCGCGTACCGTTGAAGTATTCTTCAAACAGCGCTTTTTTAAAGTCCCGTTTTGAAAGAATGTCCCTACCGCTTATGGTTAGCAGATTATTCAATTCACGGTCCATTAATTTGGCAAATGCCGTAGAATCATTGGCCAAAAACCCCTCGTTCAACAAATTATCATAGCGCATAAACAATGAAGCTGCCTTTTTGCCATCGCCCATTTCGCGATAACTGTTGGCAAGGTCCATATAAGACTGCCCATAGTTTGGGCGTTGTATGAATATTTCCTTATAGAGCTCATTGGCTTTTTGGAAATTTCCATTAGACTGGTAAACATAGGCCATGGCCTTTAAGGCTACCGGGTTTTCCTTAAATCTGGCCAAGCCATCTTGCAGTATATCCGCTTCAAATGTATCGCCCTTCCAATTCTCATTAACATACTGGAGCGCATCAACATAATAACCATAACTAGATCCATATCGTGGTGCATAGAATGCGTGCTTCTTTTTAACTTCTTCTAGAGAACTACTTTCCTGAAATTCTTGGAGGTAAGTGGGTAAGTCGCTTAAGAGTGCTATTGAGGACAATGCATCTCCCTTATATATGTTATTGCGAAGCCTGGCCTGATCTGCAATTTCCTTTGACTTTGGAGAGGAGCTTCCTGAATTTGTATTGATAATCACTACACCACCTGACGCTATAGCCCCGTACTTGGTGGCAGCCGCAAAACTTGACAACACTGCAACCCGCTTCATATTACTGGGCAAGATCCATAAGGGCACATCGGTTAGGATTTGACCGTCTACATCAAAAATAACAGATTGATCATTGAATAGGGAGTTTGAACCCCTTACGTTAACACGTATCTTCGATTCGCTGACATAATCTTTTTCAATCTTCAGTTCTTCCCCTTCTCGCGCCATTAAATTCGAGGATTCCAAAGCTAAACTCGTATCGATTCCCCCATTAAAACAATCGCCGGCAACAGTTAGCCCGGGGAACTCATTTCGCAAAACATCCAAGATGCATAAGTTTACACTACTTATATATTCTTCAGATAGAATGCGGATTTGATAAGCCGCAGTTTCTGGATTTATTATCCCATAGGCGGTTTTTATTAGGTTTGGATTCGAATTATACTCCAACTCCAATTCTTGTTGGGACTTTCTTTTACTTTTTGTTAAAACTACCTCATCCAATTCTTCGATAGCAGGTATCATGTCAATATTCAAAAGACGGGTTACATCTTCCACAACGATTTCTACGGTTTTTAAACCTGTATAAGAATACCGGATGGTGCTTCCCTGAGTAGTTCGCAAGGTATAGCGACCCTCGGCATTGGTAAACAAAGCAATATTGGTGCCTTCAACACGTATTTGTACATTTTGCAATGGACTGCGACCATCACTTACAATACCTGAAATATCTTTTGGTGTATGCTGGGAATGAACAGCACTAATGGCTAAAAACAAAACTAGAACAATCTTTTTCATACTTAATTTTTTAATGTGATATACCACAAAAATTGAGCCTAAATTTAATTTCCTTGATGCGATTTTACACGCGGAATCAATAGCAATTCAGTTTGCCGCCCATTCACGTA
>JAAETN010000089.1 GCA_024228355.1 Maribacter sp.
AATTTGTATTCACCTTCAAAACCTTGGAACTCAACGACTCTTTTCTTGGGAGAAGTACCTGCTTTTTTAAAGTGACCTGATTCGGCCTTATTAGCACGTTTTTCTGCCTTGTCATCGAAACCAAGTTGAAGGGCACTGTACCCGTCTACCTCTTCGGTTCTGACTTGGGTAACTACGCATGGTCCTGCCTCAATAACGGTACAAGGAACGTTCTTCCCGTTTTCGTCAAAGATGCTGGTCATACCTACTTTTTTACCTATTAACCCAGACATATAACTATATATTTATTAATTACTTAACTATTAAACTTTATTACAAAAAAACAGGGCCAAAAAATAATTCAACCCTGAATTTATTTTTGTTACCGTTTTTCCCTTGCACGCAGCTCAGGACATGTTCACATCATTCCTATTTGGAATGATAATACTTATACTTTAATTTCGACCTCAACGCCACTTGGAAGCTCTAACTTCATAAGCGCATCAATAGTTTTGGATGAAGAACTATAAATGTCCAACAACCTTTTATATGAGCTCAATTGAAATTGCTCTCTAGATTTTTTATTTACGTGTGGTGAACGCAACACCGTAAATATCTTTTTATGCGTTGGTAAAGGAATTGGCCCTGTAACCACAGCACCGGTGGTCTTCACCGTTTTTACGATTTTTTCAGCAGATTTATCCACTAAGTTATGATCGTAAGATTTTAGTTTTATTCTGATTTTTTGACTCATCTTCTAAAATTTAAGCGGTTATCCCTTTTGCTGCCTTAATAACTTCTTCCGCAATACTTGACGGTGTCTCGGCATAATGCGAGAACTCCATTGTCGATGTAGCTCTACCCGATGACAAAGTTCTTAGCGATGTGACATACCCGAACATTTCTGATAGCGGAACTGTACCCTTTACAACCTTGGAACCAGCTCTATCGCTCATGTCACTGATAGTACCTCTTCTTCGGTTAAGATCCCCGACGATATCACCCATATTCTCTTCTGGCGTCAGAACTTCTAACTTCATTATAGGCTCCATAATTACAGCACCAGCGGCTTTACCAGCGGCTTTATAACCCATTTTTGCGGCCAGCTCAAAAGACAAAGCATCTGAATCAACAGGATGGAAAGATCCATCCTTAAGTACAACCTTCATGGTATCCATCTCATAACCGGCAAGAGGACCATTCATCATTGCGGCTTTGAACCCTTTTTCTACGGATGGAATAAATTCTTTTGGAATTCGACCACCTTTAATCTGATCAACGAATTGCAGACCTGTACCCTCATAATCAGAATCAGTAGGCCCCATTTCAAAGACAATATCCCCGAATTTACCACGACCACCAGACTGTTTTTTATACGTTTCTCTGTGACCGGCCATTTTTGTCAATGCCTCTTTGTATTCAACTTGTGGCTCACCTTGGTTAACCTCAACCTTAAATTCACGTCTAAGACGATCAACAATAATATCTAAATGAAGCTCGCCCATACCAGATATTATAGTTTGACCGGAAGCCTCATCTGTTTTCACCTGGAAAGTAGGATCTTCTTCAGCCAGCTTAGCCAATGCCATACCTAATTTATCGACATCAACTTTAGTTTTAGGCTCAACAGCAATACCAATTACAGGATCTGGAAAGTCCATACTCTCTAAAATAATCGGATGCTTTTCAGAAGACATTGTATCTCCTGTCTTAATATCCTTAAATCCTACAGCAGCACCAATATCACCTGCTTCGATATGATCGATAGCATTTTGCTTATTAGAGTGCATTTGATATATACGTGATATACGTTCTTTCTTACCAGATCTGTTGTTCAATATATAGGAACCAGCATCTAGGCGACCTGAATAGGTCCTAAAAAATGCCAAACGACCCACAAATGGATCAGTAGCAATTTTAAACGCCAATGCTGAGAACGGCTCTTTTACGTCTGGTTTACGAGAAATTTCATTACCTGTATCAGGATCGGTACCTATAATATCATCCTTATCTACTGGAGAAGGCAAATACCTACATACAGCATCCAATAAAAATTGAACACCTTTATTCTTAAAAGAAGAACCGCATATCATAGGGATGATAGCCCTATCCATTACAGCAGCTCTCAAAGCAGCATGAACTTCTTCCTCTGTAATAGAATCTTCATCCTCGAAGAATTTCTCCATCAACTCCTCATCATATTCTGCAACAGCTTCAATCAATGCCGCACGATACTCGTGAACTTCATCCTTCATTTCTTCAGGAATGGCTACTACATCAAAGGTAGACCCATAATTATCATCATGCCAAACAATTGCCCTATTCTTTGCCAAATCAACAATTCCTCTGAAATCAGCCTCATCACCAATTGGCAATACAATTGGAACCGCATTGGATCCCAACATCTCTTTAACCTGATTACAGACCATTAAGAAGTTTGAACCCTGACGATCCATCTTGTTCACAAAACCGATACGGGGTACTTTATAATTATCAGCCAATCTCCAGTTAGTCTCTGATTGTGGTTCAACACCATCAACAGCACTAAAAAGGAATACCAAGCCATCCAATACACGTAAAGACCTGTTAACCTCTACTGTAAAATCTACGTGGCCTGGGGTATCGATAATATTAAAGTGATAAGGTTTTGTTTTATCTATAACTTCCCCATTCTTCATTGGAAAGTTCCAAGTACAAGTTGTAGCAGCCGAAGTAATGGTAATACCTCGCTCTTGCTCTTGTTCCATCCAATCCATTGTGGCAGCACCATCATGAACCTCCCCTATCTTATGACTAACACCAGTATAAAACAATATACGTTCTGTAGTAGTGGTTTTACCAGCATCAATATGCGCAGCTATACCAATATTTCTTGTATACTTTAAATCTCTTGCCATTTCTTCTTAGAATCTAAAGTGGGAAAATGCTTTATTCGCCTCAGCCATCTTGTGGGTATCCACTCTTTTCTTAACTGCTGCACCTTCTTCTTTGGAAGCGGCTAAAATTTCAGCGGCCAATTTTTGCGACATACCTTTCTCATTTCGCTTACGTGCAAAACTAATAAGCCATTTCATTGCCGTGGATATTTTACGATCTGGTCTTATTTGCATCGGAATCTGGAAGGTAGCCCCTCCAACCCTTCTACTCCTCACCTCAACATGTGGCATAACATTGGAAAGTGCATCTTTCCATAGCTCCAAAGCTGTCTTCTCTTCATCTGTGTTCTTTTCCTCCACAATATCTATCGCATCATAGAATACACTAAATGCCACTGATTTTTTACCATCCCACATCATCATGTTAACGAATCGGGTCACTAATTGGTCATTAAACCTTGGATCTGGTAATATTGGTCTTTTCTTTGCCTGTCTTTTTCTCATTACTGCTTTTTAAAAAAGTTCTAATTACTTTTTTGGTCGTTTTGCACCATATTTAGATCTACGTTGAGTTCTTCCAGCAACACCTGCTGTGTCCAAAGCACCTCTAACAATATGATATCTAACACCTGGCAAATCCTTTACTCTTCCGCCCCTTACTAATACTATCGAGTGCTCTTGTAAATTGTGTCCTTCTCCTGGAATGTAAGCGTTCACTTCCTTTCCGTTGGTCAACCTTACCCTAGCAACTTTACGCATTGCAGAGTTTGGCTTCTTAGGAGTAGTGGTATATACCCTGGTACATACACCCCTCCTTTGAGGACACGAATCCAAAGCAGCCGATTTACTCTTCTTAGTAATCGTGGCCCTTCCTTTTCGTACTAATTGTGAAATTGTTGGCATACTATATATATGTATAAAAATTGTACCCTTTGTTTAAGGGCTGGCAAATGTAGTAATATTTCATAATAATTCAAATATTGCCAGATTAATTTTTAACTTTTTTTTATTCCAACTAATTGTAATCTATTCGATTTGAATAATCCCAAATCTTCATCATATAAAACTTAAGAATTGCAAAAATCACGTTGATATTTCAAGGTATTTTATATTTTTATTATTATCAAACTATTATTATTGTGTTTTTCGTAATTTTTTTATCTTTTTATTACATTATACATAGTTTATAACAAAAAGCACTGAGAAAGTTGTATTAATAAAATGAACCCTTAAAGTTTTATTAAAATTATTTTGGTTTATTAACATGAAATTGTGATTTTTGCCAATAGCTAATTCAAATAATTTAAAAATGAGAACAAATTTAAATGGAATCTTAACGCTGTTATTGGC
>JAAETN010000090.1 GCA_024228355.1 Maribacter sp.
ATATCAATATTAAAGCAGTCTATGATTTGAATGGTAAGATGAAGAATGGAAATAAGATAGTACGTAAGATCAAGAAGGAGGCCCCGGATTTTATTTTAACAATAGGGGTTTTAGCTTCAACTATTGCAAAAGGAGAAATCAAGGACATTCCTATAATCTTTTGTATGGTAATTAACCATGCTAGATTCCAACTCTCAGGTACCAACATAACCGGTATTTCAACAGAGATAGCGATTGAAGATCAATTGAAAGGATATCGATCAATTTTAGGACCACTAAAAAATATAAGTATAATTTATGATCCTTCCAAGACAGGAAATATTATTGAAAATGCGGAAGTGGAAATGAAGGACCATGGTGTAAACCTTAACAGGTATGAAGTGACATCGTCAAAAATGATTCCAGATGTCATGGAAAACTTAACCGGCAAAACTACTGCCCTCTGGTTACTACCCGATAGCACGGTCATCACCAGGAAATCTTTTAGTTTGATTAAATCCAAAACACTTGAAAATAAGGTGCCTTTGCTTTGTACATCGGATGTTTTCGTAAAGGCAGGCGCCCTGGCAGCCGTATTTGCAGATTATAAATGCATTGGAAGACAG
>JAAETN010000091.1 GCA_024228355.1 Maribacter sp.
GGATATTCTTGGTGCACCCATTCCGAATTCACATAATCTGTTTTTCCTTCGGGTAATGTGAATTTCGCTACCGATAATACCTTGTTTTTGGCATCAAAACTCCCTATGAATGGCAAGGCCCTATAGGGTGAAATTCCAATCTTGCCCCTTTGTTTGCCATCTCCCTTGAAAAGAAGTACACTATCCATGACAATTAACCGATCTTCGGGTACCTTGCCAAAATAATCGTCGGTCACCATTTTTCCCAATTCAGATTCATCGCCTGTCCTAAATGGAATAATCACATTGGTTTCATCCGTAGAATTTAACATACTTAATATCCATATCGATAGCATCCCAGATTGCTTATTCCAAGTATTTTCCCCAGTATTGGTCAATACATTTTTCGATTCAAAGCCCACCATTTGGATTCCTTCTGGTAAGTTCATTCCAAGTTCCCTTGCAGCTTCATCTGCACCTATCAATCTAATTCTTCTATCCACCAAACAATTAAAAACAGTCCCGGAATAATTAACCAGTTTCATCTTTTTTTCAAATTGTGCCTTTTGGTTATCCTTGTTGACAAGATCAAAAGATTCGGTATCCAATTCTTTAGGAACATACCAATTCGCAAATTCAAAAGTGGTTTCTTGCTTAAAGTAGATGGAAAACTGGCCCCCTTCCGGGCCCAGCCAAAAGCGCTCCTCACCTCCGTAAGGGTTTATATGTTCCAATTGCTCACCAGAAGCTATCAAATCGTAATTGAGCCAACCAAAGCTCTGCCCTTCTACCCCATTGGCAGTACTTGTCATTACCCTTCCCTGGAGTGCTGGGGAAATGATAAGTTGCGCATTACCATCTTTCAGAACTACCAAATCATTATAATATTTACCTAGAAAATCCATATCATAGGCGAAAGTACCTTTGGTCAATTCGATCTTGTTCTCCTTATTCTCTTTATTTGGTTTACATCCACAATTAAATGTGGAGATAATTACAAGAATCAAGAGATTCAATACAGTCACGGAGAAAGAAGTGGCTTTTTCCTGCATTTTCTATTTATTAAATTGTTTTGGCAATCCTGCTTTAGGGTTATTTTCAGGGACTAGAAAACTAAACGATTCCCCTTCATTGATCGTTATGCCTTTCCGGTTTTTATAAGTTCCCCTTCCCCTAAGTGTAAATTGCTTGATGGTAATACCCCCATTTAACAACTTTAGTTCAACTTGACCTTTTTCTCCAATTAGGACAGTACCATATTGGTGGCCATTGGACCAAAAATAGGTACCGGGACGGTTATTGAATTGTATGGA
>JAAETN010000092.1 GCA_024228355.1 Maribacter sp.
CGAGCAGGATATGAACTTAAGCGTTTATTGGAGTGATGAATGCAAGCTTTGTAAAGTAAAAGCCAAATGCACCAGGGGAAATGAACGTCGAATTAAACGTTGGGAACATCAGCAGGTTTTGGATGATATGGAAGTGGAATTAAAAAGTAAGTCTGATACAGTTAACGTTCGAAAATCAACAGTTGAACATCCATATGGGACGATAAAACACTGGATGGGAGCTACTCATTTTCAGATGAAGAGACTCAAAAATGTAAGCACTGAGATGAGTCTCCATATTTTGTCTTATAATTTAATGCGGGTTATGAACATAATGGGGAAAAAGGAATTGATTGCAGTGATAAGGGCCTAGAAGCTCTTTGTCGTTTTGTCAAAAATAGTGAAATATTAATATTGCCTACCCCAATCCATATTTTTAGAAAGCTTGTGATGGAATATAGGAAGGCTCAATAACTTCTCTGGCTGGTTGGCAGAAAATTTTTTATTTTCGCACAGCCTACGAACATTTGAGCCTAAGCAGTCATAAAAATCTTGTCTGCTAATCTCTGCTGCTTAGTGTTACCTCAATTTCATGGACAGTCTATAATCTACTTATAGCAACACCAGGAGGTGTTCCATGGCAAGAGCAAAACAGTATCAAGGGTATCCAGCTGAGTTCAAACGAATGGCACTCGTTCGTGCATCAGAAGAAGGTATGACTGATAAAAAAGAATGTGATGAACTTGGGATCAGTACTCGCCAGTTTCGTCGTTGGCGTGACGAGTTTCGTTTGTTGGGAGATGATGCTTTTTTGAAAAAGAGGAAGGAGCGAAACAAAATCAAACACTTAACTGTTTATGAGTCTGGCCCCTTAAGACAAGGATTGTGATTATTGCTTATGTCCACCTGCTTTATTTGCTTTCTTTTTATTCTCCATTTCTTTCATTGTTTTCCAGTAAATTAAAAATAATACCCTATAAACTCTGGGGATATCTGTTCATTTTATTGCGGGGAAATTATGTTTCCTCCATAGGTAATAGATCGCGGGAACAACTAGCAAGGTGAGAATAACTGCACTGATCATACCTCCCACCATGGGTGCTGCAATTCGACTCATCACTTCTGAACCAGTGCCGGTACCTATTAATATGGGAAGCAAGCCTGCAACAATTGCAGTAGCCGTCATCATTACAGGTCTAACTCTCATTCCGGCACCATTTAATACTGAACTTTTGAGCATTTTACGATCAGGTAAAACACCTTCTTTTTCACAACCTGATAACATGGATTGATAAGCCTGATTCAGATAAACCAACATAATCACTCCTATCTCAACAGCGACGCCAGCGAGTGCAATAAAACCCACACCTACCGCTACAGAGAAATTAAATCCCTGCAGATACATAAGCCAGATACTGCCCACCATTGCCAATGGCAGCGTTCCCATAATAATGGCCACTTCGACAAAGTTACGGAAGTTTATAAACAGCAAAATGATGATGATTGATAAAGTTAGTGGAACCACATAAGTCAGCTTTTCCTTTGCCCTAACCATATATTCATACTGTCCTGACCAACTAATGGAATAACCTGCTGGTAAATCCAGTTGTTCCTCAACAATTTTTTGCGCCTCAACAACATAACTACCGACATCAACTCCTTCAATATCAATAAATGACCAGCCATTTAAACGCGCGTTTTCACTTTTTATTCCGGGAGGCCCATCCTCAACAAACACATTCGCAACATCAGCAAGCGCAATACGCTCACCTTTTGAAGTAACAATGGGCAATAGGGATAGTTGTTCGGGTGAATTTCTGTAATCTTGGGGGTAACGAATGTTTACAGGATATCTTTCCAGTCCTTCAACGGTTTTTGTGACGTTCATACCTCCAATGGCAGTTGCTACAACCTGCTGCACGTCAGAGATACTTAAACCATAACGAGCAGCCTTCTCTCGTTGGATATCCACTTTGATATAACGGCCACCTGCAACTCTCTCTGAATAAACCGAAGCCGTTCCTGATACATCTTTCAATATAACTTCTAGTTGCTGTCCGATCCCTTGAATTTTTGACAACTCAGGTCCTGAAATTTTAATACCAACAGGAGTTTTGATTCCTGTTGCCAGCATATCAATGCGTGTCTTAATTGGCATTACCCAGGCATTGGTAACCCCAGGTAATTTCACCAGAGCATCCAGTTCTTTTTTAAGTTTTTCGGTTGTCATGCCCTCTCGCCATTGATCACGAGACTTTAGCTGAATAAAGCTTTCTATCATTGTCAATGGGGCGGGATCAGTTGCAGTTTCTGCACGTCCTACTTTACCAAAAACGGATTTCACCTCAGGGATAGTTTTGATGAGCTTGTCTGTTTGTTGAAGAAGCTCTCTGGCTTTGCCAGTGGAAATACCTGGGTAGGTGGTCGGCATATACATTAGATCACCCTCATCAAGAGGAGGTATAAACTCACTGCCTATTTTATCCAGTGGCCAAATACCTATCGCCATAACTGCCAATGTAGCTATTAATGTCATTTTGGGATAATTCAACACAGTTCTTAACACAGGCATATAACCTGCGGTTAAGATTCGGTTAATCGGGTTCTTATGTTCTGGAAGTACTTTGCCACGAATGAAATATCCCATGAGAACAGGAACCAGTGTAATAGCCAGAGCAGCTGATGAGGCCATTGCATAGGTTTTAGTAAAGGCCAGTGGCGAGAACATCCGACCTTCCTGAGCTTCCAAAGTAAATACGGGTACAAAACTAACAGTAATAATTAATAAACTAAAAAATAGTGCTGGCCCTACCTCTGTGGCACTCTTAGCTACAATTTGCCAGCGATTTTCTTTGGTAAGAGGCGTTCGTTCCATATGCTTGTGCATATTTTCAATCATTACAATAGCACCATCTATCATTGCCCCAATGGCGATAGCAATACCACCCAATGACATAATGTTGGCATTTAATCCTTGCCAATGCATAATGATAAAAGCGGTTAAAATTCCCACTGGTAAACTGAAAATTGCAACCAGAGAAGATCGGATATGGAATAAAAATAGCATGCAAACTAAAGCAACTACGCCAAATTCTTCTAATAACTTAATCCATAAATTTTCAACAGCTCGCTCAATCAAAGCACTTCTATCGTAAACCGGTACAACTTCAACACCATCCGGTAAACCTTTTTTCAATTGCTCTAATTTTGCTTTAACACCGTCAATGACATTCTGTGCATTTTCACCAAAGCGCATCACAACGATACCACCCACAGTTTCACCTTCTCCGTTTAATTCAGCAATTCCTCTGCGCATTTGTGGACCAACACCAATATCCGCAATATCTTTCAACAGTAAAGGGGTACCATTTTTATTGACCCCAAGCGGAATATTGCCCAGATCCTGTTCACTCTTAATATAACCCGTTGCCCGAACCATATATTCAGCCTCAGCCATCTCAACAACTGATGCGCCGATTTCCTGATTACCTCGTTTAATTGCCATTTGAATATGAGAAAGTGGAATATCAAAAGCTCTTAGCTTATCGGGATCAACCCTGACCTGATATTGTTTCACCATACCGCCCAGCGCTGAAATTTCAGAAACACCCGGTACCGTTTGTAACTCATATTTTAAAAACCAATCTTGTAAACTTCGTAATTGACTAATGTCATGCTTTCCAGTTTTATCCACAAGCGCATATAAATATACCCAGCCAACACCCGTAGCATCTGGACCAAGTTGTGGCTTCGCGTTTGCAGGTAATGAAGGCGCTACCTGACTCAAATATTCAAGAACCCGACTTCTTGCCCAATAGAGATCAGTTTTTTCATCGAAGATGATATAAACGTAAGAATCACCAAAAAATGAATATCCACGAACAGTTACTGCCCCCGGCACAGACAGCATTGCTGTTGTCAGTGGATAGGTAACCTGATCTTCTATCACTTGAGGTGCTTGACCGGGATAAGTTGTCTTGATAATGACCTGTACATCAGACAAATCAGGTAATGCATCTACGGGTGTATTCTTGAGAGAATACAGACCAATACCCAACAATATAAAAGTGGTTAACAGGACAAAAAACCTGTTAACAACAGACCAACGAATAATGGATTCAATCATTATTTTTTCTCCATATTCATTTCACTGTCGGGAATATGTACATTGATGACTTCATACTGACCATTACCATCATTTTGGACTTCAATGTGCAAAGTCATACCATCCTTTAGCAGAGTCATATCTACCGTTTTGGCAACCATAAAATCCATGGTCATTTCTGGCCATTTCCATTCTGCTATTGCCTGATGAGTAACATTCAACATGCGGTGTCCAGCCATTACACTATTGATCGTGGCTTCTACCCAGACATTGGCTATCAGCATTTCTTGAGGAATAGCTGAAGGTTCAGAACTTCCTTCAGTTTCAAAATTCATCCGTTTAAAATCGGAAGATTTGCTGGACTCAGAATCAAGTAAAAATTGTGCTGAAGAAACAACTTTTTCTCCCTCATTGAGTCCTGACAAGATCTCTGCAAACTCTCCATCATAACGACCCACATTGACATTGATAGATTTGAATCGACCATCTCCCAGAGCCAGAACGACGCGTTCTTTAGTGCCTGAACGGATAACAGCTTCTTTAGGAATGAGTAAAGAATTTTCTTCGCTCTGTGTGTGAATATTTACCTGAGCGAACATATTAGGTTTTAATGTTTCATTCTTATTGTCAAAACGTAGTCTGACTTTCAGAGTTCGGGTTTTTGCATTCAATGTAGGATAGATATAATTTACTTTTCCTTCCCACTTTGTTCCAGGTAAATAAGCGAGTGACATCGTAACAGGGAGACCCACAGTAACATCAGATGCCTGGCGCTCAAATACTTCTGCCTCGACCCAAACTTGAGCCAGAGTACCAATCGACATTAGGGTAGTTCCAGGCTTTACATAAAATCCTTCACGGATATTAAGATTATCAACAACACCTGTTTGTGGTGCATAAAATGTAATAAGTTGTTTTACTTTCTTTGATTGCTTTAGCTTTTTGATTGCATGTTCTGGAAGTTGTAATGCCTTTAGCCGATCTTCTGCTGCTCTGATCAGACGTTGATTTTTTCTATCCAAAGCCAGTAATAATTCTTCTTGTGCATTTACCAGGGCAGGCGAATAAATTTCATATAAAGCCTGATCTTTTTTAACCCGATCACCCGATGCTTTAACATGCAGTTTTTCAATCCAACCGTCTACTCTAGGATGAATATGAACCAGTTGATCTTCATCATATTTAATATAGCCAACCGTAGATATCTGAGAGTGTAGTGGCTGATATTTTGCTGTCACTGTTCGAACGCCCAAGTTATTGATAACTTCAGGTGAAATCTTAATGGTGCCTGGACCTGATCCAGACTCAGAACCACCATCCTCATAGACAGGCACTAAATCCATCCCCATTGGAGATTTACCTGGCTTATCTCTCTTGTAGTTAGCATCCATCGGAGCAACCCAATAAAGCGGCGTCTTTTCAGAGCTTTCTATATCCTGAACTGTTGAAGGGTTGTCACTAAAAAGTGAAAAGCTTACGAAAGTTACTATTGAACCAAATATCGCAGCTACGATGAGAGAACCGGTGTTCTTTATATTATTGCTCATTTATTTTCTCCTGAACTACGGTAGCTTGATTGATTATTTATAATAATTTCATCAGCATTAGTCATAAAAAAGTAATTTAGTTCCACGATGGTTTTTTGTTTATCAACATTAATCTCCAGAGCATCAATAGATGCGTTTAATTCGGCTATTCTGGAACGTACTACTTCTGCAAAATCACCATCATCATTGGTATAGGCTGTTAAGGAAGCTTCAGCCTGCTCATGCATTTGAGGTAATAAACGTTTTTGATAGAGTTTTTGTCGGTCAATTATGCGGAATAGCTGTGCTTGGCTGGTTTCAAAAGAAGCAATCATCTTACGAATTAATAACCACTTTTCTGTTTTTACTGCAGCTGATTTGTACGTTGCAGATTGAACCTGTTTATCCTGCCGATTTTCCGTAAAAAGTGGAATATCGAAACTCACACCAATCGAGAATAAATCAGCTCTTTCAATACGTGTCGGGGCCTCACCACGATAGCTATACCCAGCACTAACACCCCATTGAGGCTTATATTTCTGCTTAGCTAAATCAATACCTGTTTTACTGGCTTTAATTTTTTGATCTAATGCTTTAACCGCAGGGTGCTGAGCAAAATATTTAAATAACTCTTGTGGTAGAACTGTATCTTGAGCATTTATAAGATTTGCTTGAAGCATTCCTATGTTGGGTAATTCTCTCGTTAAAATAAAACTTGAAAGATTAAAAGAAGCGTTCAAATTATACTCAGATTCACTTTCTCCCATATATTCACTTAACCACTGGGAAAGTTGCTGTATGGTCATCTCTTGTTTTTGTTTTAACAAGGTCAAACGGTCATCAAGGCGGGTTAATTCTAATTGAGCCCGAACTATATCCTGCTGTCGGGTTTTGCCTACGGCAGATGAGTAACTCGCCTCAGCAACATCGGCTAATTGCTCAAATAAAACCCGATCATTTTCAATCAAGGCAATACTTTCTTGCGCCTTGTAGGCATCCAACCACAGTTTTGCTGCAATTACTGCAATTTTTGCTCTTCGGTTTTCACGTTGTAAAGGGTATTGACTCCCTATTAACTGCAATTGTTTTTTCTTAAGTTCTAGACTGTTTCCACGAGGGAACATTTGAGATAACCCGACTTTAAACTGAGTCATTGCCTCCTGATTAAAGTCAAATGTATCAATAGCTATATTTGCAACACCTAATGACATTTTTGGATCAGGTAATGTCCCTTCTGCGATACTCATGGTTTCAACAGCACTCTGAGAATGTTGGTTACCAATCAACCAAGGATCATTTCTCTGAGCAGCTTTCACAGCTTGTTCTAATGTTAGAATTAGTTTAGCGTCTTCAGATGTCTTGTTTGTATTAGCAAAAGCTGAGCCAGGCACTATGCTTATAAAAATGATGGCAGCAATTAATTTCATGAAATAACCCATCAAAACTGCTCCTTTGCGGAATTGACTTCCGCATAAGTTTCAGTTGTGCCATCAACCTTTAATAAGTAAATTTTATAGGGTTGATGCATATTTCCGTGTTCCATACCCGGTGAGCCTGTAGGCATTGCAGGTACAGCTAATCCTCTGGCTCCTTCAGGTTTTTCATCAAGAAATTTACGAATATATTTGGCTGGTATATGACCTTCAAATACAAAGCCCTCTTCGGTTACAGTGGTATGGCAAGAGCGTAGATTGCGATCAATTTTGTATTTTTCTTTAATATCAGATAAATCATTTTGGTTGTGCGTAACTGTATGAAATCCATTACTTTTTACATGTTGGATCCATTTACCACAACAGCCACACTGGGCTCTTTTATAAACCGTTAATAGATTAGGATTGGGTAAACTATTTACTTGTCTTCCATTAGTGTCTGAACACGCATTTAACACCAGTAAAATTGTTGAAATTAAAACTAATTTCATTAACTTGCTATTAATATACATATCGTCCCTCTCAGGGAGCAGATCTTAATAGAAACCATACTTCTAAAACCTGCAAGCGCAATAACGCCAAATTATTTAATTATGAGAGTGAAATTCTCCCGCGAAATACTATTGGGTAGTAATAATTACGCCTACATCAGGCGGATCTACCCTGTATTAACTCAGGATTGGAGGACGATATAGAGATGTTAACGGTTGGCTGATAGCCAAATTGATAGGTAATACAACTATTTCTTGTGTAGAAATTGAAGTTTCCTGGCTTACTATTGAATTTGGTAACGTGAATGAAAGACATCCCGTCATTGAACAGTTATGTTTTTGGGTACAAGATATTTCTATATTCATTGAGTGTTGATCATTACCCTGCTCAACCTTCATATGGTTAGTATGGTCATTACCCACAGGTGGTTTTTGATTACCCATAAGACAAGTTGTTGAGCTCGCAGCAGTTATTTGACCAACAAAGACCAATAGCAAGAAAACAACAACCAATTTATTTCTTAGGGAATACACAACTCACCTTGATTTATTTTATTAACCACATGTTAGGATACACCAACTTAAAGAAAGTTCAATAAATCCGATAATATTTTAATCTACTAGTAATATTAGGGAAGTCTATATCTCGACCCTGTCTATTATATTGAAACATTTTATAACGGTAGTTTTATCATAGTTGTCGGTGTGCCCAGAAGGTAGAAGAGATGGATGCTACTTTTTTACCATGCTACACCAGTGATGACGGTTTGCCCCCTCGGTGTCATCGATCAGACCAAACTACGCTGAGCTGGATTTGTAAAGAGTTAAGTATGGTGAGCGATAGGGAAAAGGCAGGGGTACCCCTGCAAGGTATGAATAATTGAGACGAATGCAAATGAACCATCGAAGAAGTGTCGATAATTGGAAACGATGTCAAAACCGGGGTCTCGACATTTCCCCGGGTCAAGTCAGGTTATTAAATCTGATCAATGAACATCACCCAAAAACTCTTAGTGAACTCGCTCGTTTGAGTGGGCGCCAAACTAGCAACCTCAGTCGAACGTTAAAAACTATGGAAAAATATGGTATTGTCGAGTTGAGAAAACATGACCAAAAAGTGCAACCTGTTACTAAAGCCTCAGAACTTGATATTCAATATGCGATAGGTTAATAGATGCATATTGAATGTCTGTTAACACCAGACTTCAAAACCATTGCAGACTTTAGAAAAGATAATGGTAAAGCAATTCAAAATGTCTGTCGCAAGTTTATTGATTTATGTCGACAGCTAAAATTATTTACTGAAGCAGTTGTTGCCATTGATGGTA
>JAAETN010000093.1 GCA_024228355.1 Maribacter sp.
ATTATCATAGTCAATAGCATATTTTTCCCAAAAGGGAATGATATCATTCAACAATGCTTTTTTATATAAACTTGCGTTTGTCATTTTCAATTAACTAAGAGAGCGTTAAATTAACATCCAGTGCAAAATATTGAATTACATCTATATTATCTGATTTTGAATGGTTTTCACCTAAAGTTGACTTAATGGCTAAAACTGACAAATCCTGAACCCTTGACCAACTTATCATTAGTTGATAAAGTTGAAATCATATTGACCAATGATACTAAGTAAAATAACCTAAAAGTAGGTGATGTCATTCTTAAGGAGATAAATTAACGGTAAAACGACCATTGATTATTTACTCATATATGGAGTAAGTCCGATTGCATCTAATTCTTCGGCTATTTCAGCATAGTCACCATCATTCAACGTAATGTGGGGGAATCTACTTGGTCCGCAATCGATGCCCAACGTTTTCATAAATCCCTTGGCCACCCCGTTATAACCACCTCTATTATTTAAAATATCAACAAATAACATCGCCTTGGTCTGTAAATCAGCTGCCATTTTATGATCATCATTTTCAAAGGCCTCCTTTACTTTATAATAAAGAGGTGCCAAATGATTATAGGTACTACCTACCCATCCCTTCGCTCCTAAGGGAAGGCTGGAAATAAATATTTCATCAACCCCAAAAAGAATATTATACTTATTACTTTCATAATCAAAGCAATATTTATAATCAATCAAATCATTTTTTGTAAACTTTAAACCCGCGAAGTTTGGTATTTCTTTTGATGCGATTTTAATAAAATCGATCATTTTTATTTGAGCTCCCGACAAATCTGGAATGTGGTAATAGTAAAAGGGTAATTCTGGTGCACAAGCGGCAATATTTTTACAATATTCAACGAGTTTACCACCGGTGTTCAATTTAAAATAAAATGGCGCCAATGTCGCAATCGCATCAACTTTATCCGCCGAATGCGAAGTAAGGTCCATTGCTACTTTTAGACTTGTATGACCCACATGATTAATAAGAAAAAAATCATCTAGCCTATTAGCAGACCATGCTTCAACTATCAATTTCCGCTCATCACAGGTCAATGATGCAAAATCACCAGTAGTACCATTAAGAAAGGCACCCGACACCTTATTCCTTTTAAGAAATTTGGCATAAGCATCAATCATGCCCAAATTCAATGAAGAATCCTTATGCATTGGTGCATATGTGGCTGCTACAAGATTTTTAATTTTCATATGTTAGCTAGGAGTTATTATAATCAGATTAACTGAATCATGTATAACATATCAATATTAGAATATAAAATTTCATTTTACAATAATTGCTGAAGAAATCTCAATTCCAGAGCAATAAGGAAAGAATAACCCAAACTAGGTTTAGGGTATAATGTTAGGCGTTCAGTAATGGCCTTAAAGCTATTCCCTTGGGCAGTTCCAACATCAGGGACGGCGTCATACTTACTCCCGTCATTGTCTAAACTCTTGGAATACATTACCTTTTCCGAATGAAAATCGTGTTTGTAGTCAACAACAAAAACAACCGCTTGTCAAAAGTGCTCCCTAGGCTTGTCCAGTACTGTCAAGAAACGAATGTTGGCAGTGTGCGGTTCTTTTCCACACAAAGGAAAAAGCATGCCGTAGAACTGGCCCAACAGGCCGCTGAAAACGGCTGTGATTATATGATTGCCATTGGGGGTGATGGTACCTTGAACGAAGTTATCAATGGCTTGTTTCAAAGTAATATCCCCCGCAAAGAATACCCGGTAATAGGTCTACTCCCACATGGTTCGGCCAATGATTTTGCCAGAACGGCACATATATCGAATTCCATTGAAGAACTGATTGAACTGATTCAGTCCAATACCACCCAAAAGATAGACCTTGGCAAAATAATACTACAGAAGACCCAGGAAATCAGCTATTTTATAAATATCGCAGGAGTTGGGCTTGGGGCGGAAGTGGCACAAAATCTTGAACGAACATCGAGTATTTTAGGCCCTGGTTTCAATTACTATAAACATATCATAAAAGGGTTTCTCAAGTATGCTAAAAAGGAGCTGAATTGCACTAGTAATACGTGGCAGTGGAAAGGCAAGTTGTTGCAAATGGCCGTTGCCAATGGACGTTACTTTGGCAATGCCATCTGCATTGCCCCCGATGCCCAACTCACAGATGGGCGGTTTCAAGTTGCTATCTTCGGGGATTTGAGTATTTGGGACTATCTAAAAAACCTCGGCAATTTGAAAAAAGGATTGAAAATCGACCTTCAACAGGTTAGCTACCATAATGCCAATGAAGTGTTGCTTGAAAGCAATGATTCTTGCGGCATTGAGGCTGATGGCGAATATGTGGGTCTTGCCCCAGCTACCATAAACATAGTACCGAAAGCTATCAGCTTTTTAATGCCTCCCGATGTCCAATAATATCGTGCACTTCGCTTATTCAAATGCACTACCCCTTTATATTTGATCCAACATAAGTTGAGGCTTCCGGCTTAATCTGGCTAGGAAAAAGTAGATCGTTCCATAATTCAACAATGTTTTGTTAATCAATACTAAACAGCAGAGGGAAAATAAAAGTCCATCTTTTTATTGGACATGTTTTGTATTAAGTACTTTACGTTCTTTCAAAGGATACCAGGCTTCAATTTTCTGCTTCAATTGTTCCACCTTTTCTGGATGCTCATCTGCTAGGTTGTTCTTCTCATAAGGATCCTCAACAATTTTGTAAAGTCGAATTGGCTCCTTCCTCATCTGATCGTGAATGTAGTCATAACCTCCATTTCCACCTTCGACGATGCCATCATAGGACAATATCAATTTCCAATCCCCTTCGATGCACCACAGATATGCGAGAGATGCTTCGGGATTGTCCTTATCGATAATATCATGCCCATAGGCTTCCCCGAAAATAATATTTCGGTCAATGGGTTTTTCCTCGGTCAACTCATCCCACAAATCAAGCCCAGGCAAATTTAGCGGCAACTCTATATTGGCCGCACTAAGTACAGTGGGAAACAAATCGATACTCTGAACCAATTCTGGCCTTAACGCAGGTTTGAGCTTCCCGGGCAATGAAAACATAATCGGTGTCCTTACCCCTCCATCCATAGGTGTCTGTTTGCTTCCTAGATCAACCTTATTGCTATCGGCCTTTTGAATCCAACCATTGTCACAAACATAGTAGATCAATGTATTTTCCCTTAGGTCATTATCATCCAAATAATTCAACAATTGACCGCAAGTACTATCAAACCACTCCACCATGGCATAGTAGCGTGCTATATGATCGGATTCTGTTTTGTTAGCATATTTTTGAAATAAACTATCTGGTGGATTGTGCGGGCTGTGAGGTAAAAATGGGGCATACCAAACATAAAAGGGTTTGTCTTTGGACACTGCATGGTCGATAAAATTGAAGATTGAATCCATTCCCTCACGCCCAATAGTAAGACCTTTATCACCGTGTCGACTACCTTCGGTCATTCCATGGGTGAACCCTCCTCTTTTATAGTTGCCTTCCCACCACTTTCCGGATTGGTGTGAGAGATAGCCTTGTTCTGCTAAAATTTGCGGGAGGCTAGGGTTTTTATCTATGTTCTCCAAAAGTGCTTCACGCGGGTAGGCAGACTCTCGATACCCTCCCTTTGGATCATTACCTGTTATTTTGTGCTGATGAGGATAGAGACCGGTAGCCAAGGTCATCAGGGATGGTCGGCATATAGGGGAAGGAACATAGCCTCTTTTGAACACCACGCTCTGGGAAGCCAATCGATCAAGATGGGGTGTTTCGACTATCCCATGCCCCATAAAGCCATAGTCGTTCCATGCCTGGTCATCGCTTAAGATTAGTACAATGTTCGGTTTTTTAACCTCTTTCTTTTCCTTTTCGCCACAACTTACCATTAAGATAATTAAAGTGGCCACCAACAATAAACCTCGATTTCTTCTAATGTTTTTCATGGGTATCAAGATAATAAAAGATTGCGCATACTAGGGATAGAACCTACTAAAGACCAAAAATAAACCACTGCAAAGCAACCATTCCTGTAG
>JAAETN010000094.1 GCA_024228355.1 Maribacter sp.
CCTTTTGGTGGGCAACCACAACAAGTGGCCGCTGTACCACCTCCTATGCCAATGCAAGTGATGTACCATTATGCCTTGAATGGACAACAGACGGGGCCAGTGACTTTTGATAAGTTAAAGGAATTGTTCGCTAGCCGAACCGTAAACAGGGATTCATTGGTATGGAAACAAGGTATGGCCAATTGGGCCGCTTTAAAGGATGTTGAGGAATTAAAGGTCTTTTTAGGAGGTAGTACACCGCCACCATTACCTACCGAATAGACGTCATTCCGAGGAACGAAGGAATCTCTTAAAGGTTTACTCGAAATTTCTAGACTTTCACTGCAAATATAGTTCTAGATGTTTCTTATATATTCTATTTGCAAATGCAAGAAACCCTAAATTCAGAAGCTAATAAGTCCTGTGCCAATTGTGGAGCAGAGCTTAAGTTCAAACCGGGATCACATCAACTTAATTGTGCATATTGTGGTTATGAGGAATTTATAGAACAGGCTAAAAGTAGTTTTGAAGAATTAGAGCTTCAACATTATTTAAAGGTCGTTGGCGAAAATGCGTATACAGAAACCATTGATTTACTCCATTGCAAGAACTGTGGGGCAAATCAACATGTTGAGGAAAACTATAAGTCGCTCGACTGTGTCTATTGTGGTGAACCCCTAATTCGTGAAGACATTGAAAAAGAAGGATGGATTCTTCCAGGAGCCTTGGTCCCATTTCAATTGGATGCCAAAAAAGCTGGATTAATTTTTAAAAATTGGGTAAGGGGCATATGGTTTGCCCCGAATAAACTAAAAAGGGCGGCTTTGGATCCCGAGGGACTCCATGGATTGTATATTCCATATTGGACGTTTGATTCCAATTTGTTTGCTGAATATCAAGGACAACGAGGGGATTATTATTATGAAACTCAGCGGATACGCACTAAAAATGGTGTACAGACCCGGCAAGTTCGTAAAACAAGATGGTCACGTGCTTCTGGGACCGTCGATGGTTTTGTTAATGATATTCTGATCAATGCCTCTGAGAAAAAACGAAGGGACGTTCCTCCTCAAATTGCTTATTGGAATTTGAAGGAACTGGTGGTCTTTAACTCAAAATATCTGGCAGGTTTTGTCACTGAGAAGTATACCATTTCTCTGAAAGAAGGTCACCATCAGTCTTTTCAAGAAGCAAAGAAGATTGCCTATAATTGGATCCGTAGGGATATTGGTGGTGATACACAACGTATTAATCATGCCGACATCAAACTATCTGATGAAACCTTTAAACATATTCTACTTCCGGTGTACATAAGTTCTTATAAATATAATGGTAAGGAATATCATTTTTATATCAATGGTCAAACAGGGAAATTAAGTGGTACACGGCCTTATTCTTTCTGGAAAATATTCTTTTTAGTGCTTTTTATTATTGTGGTTATTGCCCTTATTGCGATTTTTGCACAATGAGGACATTAGTAGTTGGCGACATTCATTCAGGATTAAAGGCACTTGAGCATGTAATGCGAAAAGCAGAAGTCTCTAAGGAAGATACCTTGATTTTCCTGGGGGATTATGTCGACGGATGGAGCCAGGCGGTAGAAACTGTTGATTTTTTGATTGAGCTGGCAAAATCGCACAATTGTATTTATTTACGGGGGAATCACGATGAGCTTTGTTTGGAATGGTTGTTAAAAGGTGAGGATAACCCTATGTGGCTGCATCATGGAGGTGCTTCAAGTGTGAATTCATATAAGAAAGCAGAGGAATCTACTATTACGAAGCATATTCAATTTTTTGAAAATTTGATTAATTATCATCTAGATGCTGATAATCGGCTATATCTTCATGCCGGGTTCACGAATGTGAAAGGAGTGAAGTACGAATATTTCCAAAAAACCTTCTATTGGGACAGGACCCTATGGGAATTAGCACTTTCCCTTAATCCTCTTCTGGAAAAAGAAGATCGATTGTATCCAAAGCGATTATTACACTATAAGGAAATCTATATTGGTCATACCCCTGTTACCCGCCTTGGTAAAACTACTCCGCAGAAAGCTGCCAATGTATGGAATATTGATACCGGAGCTACTTTTAAAGGCCCATTATCAATTGTCGATGTTGAAACAAAAGAGGTATGGCAGAGTGATCCCGTGCATACTTTTTATCCAAATGAAAATGGTAGAAATTAAAATTCGGGACTTTTTTATCCTAAAACCAAGGATATAATGGCGTAATTTGTAAAAAACACAATTTATGGTAACGAAGAATATCAGGTTGGAAGTAATGCAGGCGATAGAACCCAAGGTAGATGATTTTATGGATTCTTTTTTGATTCCTATAGAGGATATTTGGCAGCCCACTGATTTTCTTCCGGACCCGGAGAACGATAACTTCTTATATAACATTGAACAATTGCGTGAAGAATCCAAAGAGCTTGGCTATGACTTTTGGGTGACCATGGTAGCTGATATGATTACAGAAGAAGCCTTACCTACCTATGAATCTTGGTTGATGGATGTTGAGGGAATCAACCAACATGATGGTAAAAAAAATGGCTGGTCTAAATGGGTACGTGCGTGGACAGCGGAGGAAAACCGCCATGGTGATGTACTCAATAAGTATCTGTATTTGTCAGGTCGGGTAAATATGCGTGAAATTGAAATCACTACCCAGCATTTGATTTCCGACGGATTTGATATTGGGACAGACAGAGACCCATACAAGAACTTTGTTTACACTTCTTTTCAGGAATTGGCAACCAATATTTCACACAAGCGAGTTGGACAAATGGCTCGTAAAAAAGGTAATGCCCTATTAGGCAAAATGTGTACCATAATTGCTGGTGATGAAATGAGACACCATTTAGCATATAGGGAATTCGTAAAAAATATTTTTAGTGAGGATTCTTCAGGAATGATGTTGGCTTTTGCGGATATGATGAAAAAGAAGATCGTTATGCCCGCGCACTTTCTACGCGAATCTGGCGGAAGCATAGGTGCTGCTTTTGAGAACTTCTCGAATTGTGCACAGCGTTTAGGAGTATATACGGCACAGGACTATATTGAAATTCTAAAAAAGTTGAATGCTTTTTGGGATTTGGAAAGTGTGAGAAGCCTATCGGAGGAAGCTGAAAAGGCTCGGGATTATTTATTGAAATTACCAGATAGATTGCAACGAATTTCTGAACGAATGAGCTTTCCACAGGACCAATACCATTTTAAATGGGTAGAGGCCAACGGTACATTGTAAAATTAAATAAGGCCGATTCAATTTAAATCGGCCTTATTTATATGCTATTTATCATAGTTTACCGTGATCGTGTTCGTCTTGCCATTTGGCAAGTTCTGCCCATTTACCTTCGTAGCACATTTTGGCTTGCATAGGCCATGAAGCAGGATCGTGTACCTTATAACGATCACCACCACCATCCAAGACTTTTTGACAATCAGCAACAGCGGTTTCGGAAAAAGCTTTCCAGGTCTTAATTCCGGCATCATTGAACATTCCGGAAATTTTAGGACCAATACCTTCTATTATTTTCAAGTCATCTTGTTTTACCGCTTTACCCAAGGCAGCCTTAGCTGCGGCAGCATCGAAAGCTTTTGTAGTTTCAGTTGCTGTTAAAGAAGAAGCACCACCACCACCGGTCCCTGCCATTGCTGCCCCTGCTGATAATTTGCCTTTACAGGCTTCAAGGTCAGATTGCAGTTTCGCATTTTTATCCTGCAATAGTTTTAAGTCGGCAGAATTATCGATGGTTGTACTTTTCCCTTTTCCTAAGAGGTATCCGAAATAGGCACATAGTATCCCTACTACTAACGGAATCAACCAGCACCAAATATTCATAGTTGAAAAATCCATTTTAAACGTTTTTAGTTTAGTTATTTAATTTAAAGTGTTAGCGATAATAGCCTAATTTTCTCTAGACTATCATAGTTTTATACGCAAAAACTCTCCTTACATTGCTTGACATACATTACAACATGTAATGAAAAAATAAATTCCTGCGAGAATAGTTATTATTATCCCGAGAAGGTTGGTTGTTCTTTTTGTCATGGGAAATAAAGTTTAGTGTTTGGATTACAATGTATTAAAAATTTGTTAAAAAAGCACTATTAAATACTCTAAATCAACATGGTATGCGTTGTCCTTCATCGACACTTTTTTACCATCCATACAGATTTGTTTACCGTTTATATGATAGTTTGAAGGCATTAGTAAAGGAAAGCGGAAATTGCATGAAAGTATTGAAAATGACCCCTATCTCTCCCGACAAAGTTCCGGCATTGAGATAGGGTATTTTTTTATGAATAAAGTACTTTATAATCCATAAAATGTATTCTAGTAAATAACCACAAACAACACAAATAGCAGCAACTATACAGTACATTGAACCAATGGCACACAAAAGCTTGATTTAAAAATTGATATACTGTAAATTTAATTGATAGAGAACCAAATGATTAAATCATTATGAAAACGAAAATAAAAGATTTCCTGATTTTTTGCTGTATGGTGATTGTACTTGGAACGCAAGCCTTACTGGAAGGAAGTTGGAAAGTTGAGGAAACTCAAAAAAGAATTTAAGGACTTAGACAAATAAAGACAAGGTTTGGTACCCTTCAATTATTTTTTATAGTTTGAGTTAGTTAGTTAGTTAGATTAGTTGGTTAAGTAAACCCGCTCACCGTTTGAGCCAGTTTCAATGAGTGAAATGAAGGAGCTGAACGGTGAGCGGGTTTCTTTATGTTTATAAATCGAATTTAATACCTTGCGCTAAAGGTAATTCAGTTGTATAATTTATGGTGTTCGTTTGTCTACGCATATAAACTTTCCATGCATCTGATCCCGATTCGCGACCTCCACCAGTTTCTTTTTCACCACCAAAAGCACCACCTATCTCAGCACCGGAAGTACCGATATTTACATTGGCAATGCCGCAATCACTACCGGCATAAGAGAGGAAATTTTCCGCCTCACGAAGATTGTTGGTCATAATCGCTGAAGACAATCCTTGCACAACCCCATTTTGAATTTCTATGGCATTTTCAATATCACCTGAATATTTCAAAAGATATAATACTGGGGCAAAGGTTTCATGTTGGACGATTTCAAAATTGTTTTTGGCTTCTGCGATGGCTGGCTTTACATAACAGCCACTCTCATAACCCTCTCCTTCCATTACTCCGCCTTCAACAATTAATTTACCTCCTTCTTTGACAACCTTTTTCAATGCTTCCTGATACATGCCTACGGCATCGGTATCGATTAAGGGCCCCACGTGGTAATTCTCGTCCAAAGGATTTCCAATGCGCAATTGGTCATAGGCACTGACCACAGCATCTTTTACCTGATTGTAGATAGATTCGTGTATGATCAACCTTCTAGTAGAAGTACATCGTTGTCCCGCAGTACCAACGGCTCCAAAAACCGCGCCGATAACCGTCATTTTGATATCAGCATCCGGTGTTACGATAATAGCATTGTTGCCACCAAGCTCAAGAAGTGATTTTCCTAAGCGGGCCGCAACAGCTTGTGCTACTATCTTACCCATTCGTATAGAGCCGGTTGCGGAGACCAGTGGTACACGATTGTCATGTGTCATCATCTCCCCAACTTTATAATCACCATTGATTAAGCATGATATACCTTCTGGCAAATCATTTGCTTTAAACACTTCAGCAGCTATGTTTTGACAAGCAATACCGCATAATGGGGTTTTTTCAGAAGGTTTCCAAACACATACATCACCACAGATCCATGCCAATGCAGTATTCCATGCCCAAACGGCTACCGGAAAATTGAATGCCGAAATAATGCCCACAATACCTAAGGGATGGTACTGCTCGTACATACGGTGTCCAGGACGCTCCGAATGCATAGTAAGTCCATGAAGTTGTCTTGAAAGTCCAACTGCGAAATCGCAGATATCTATCATTTCTTGAACTTCCCCCAATCCTTCTTGATAGCTTTTTCCCATTTCATAGGAAACCAATTTGCCTAGAGGTTCTTTAAGCTCTCGCAACTTATCACCAAACTGGCGCACAATTTCTCCACGCTGTGGTGCAGGCCTTTTTCTCCAATTCTTATAAGCGGCAGATGCAGTTTCTATTACCTTTTCGTAATCTGTCTCGGAAGTACATTTTACCTTACCGATTAGTGCACCATCTACAGGTGAATATGAGGCAATGGTTTCTCCTGAACCAAAGTTGTTTAATCCAGTTGAAGTACCCATGTTTACATCTAGTACCCCTAATTTTTTAAGTGCATCATTGATGCCGAACGCAGTTGCTATTTTTGACATTTTATAACTTTTAAAACGTGTATTGTTACCCAGATAACTATCGGGGTGGCAAAGCTACGAATAAAAATACCTTTTCATTGACGGGATTTCGTAAAGTAGTTAGTGTATTTAGGGGTTATTAATTTCTTTGGTAGAGACCAGTATCTCCAAGTGTCATCAATGGCATAAGTTCTTCGACTATTTCAGGCTTGGAATTTGCAATGTTTTTTGTTTCGTAGGGATCATTTTCATGATCATATAATTCTATAGTAGGTTTTGCCTCTCTAAAATATTGGGTTAGCCTATATTTATTTGTTCGTAGTGATATACCATTTTTAAAATAACTATAGGCCACATCGTCGGTTATTGAATTAGTATTCTTGAATAGTTTAACAAAACTTTCACCATCAGTTTCATATGGGGCTTCAACCTGGCACAGCTCTAATATACTCGGATAAATATC
>JAAETN010000095.1 GCA_024228355.1 Maribacter sp.
GGCTAAGGCCTGGATAAAACCATGGGATTACCGGATTGCCATTTATCCACCAGGGAGGAAACGAAAGTTATGATCTGAAACTGATTGAATTTTTATCACTGTAAACAGTGAGGCTCGCGCTCGCCTATAAAAAATATCGATCCGTAAAAACCTCGACATCTCTCTTTGACACTTTCTATTTATTTACTATATAGAAGCCCCAACCATCGGGCTTGTTCAACAATGAGATAGGTCGCGGCAAGCGCGACATATCCTTATTCGTTATGTATTTGCAAATATATCTTAGAAGTATTCGCTACTGAAATTCGCGATTTTGAAACTCAAATTGTTCATCCATTGCGTCCTTTACTTTTTTTAACAACTTATCATCTTCGCTCACGATAAGCAGCACACCTTTTTGCATGGCGACGTACTTTTGATTTTTTGAAAGATATAAAATTTCGGGCAAAATTTCGTTTTTTGCTTTTAAGGTGTACCAATTATCAGTTTGGTAAGAAGCAAGAATAAGAGTAATTTGATCTCCAGATAACTCATAAAGCGGGTTTTTACCCAAGATTCCGGCTACGGATTTTGTAGGCAAATAAGCGGCGGAATCCACATACCCCTCTCGAAACTGAACTTTCACGGAAATGTCCCCGATAGTGTATAGATCAATTTTCCTACCTGTATCGTCGGTAACTTCAATCAATTGATTGCCCAGACGCTGTTGAATTTGGTCTCTTGAGTAGCCAACTAACTTCAACCCTGTATCTGCAACAATAGGTAAACTTGAACCTTCATTGGTGGTTGACTTCAGTGGCTCTGAGCCTGATTTTGGATTCGTATGTGCACATGCTGAAATCACTACCACTAACGCAGCGACCACTAGTTCTTTAATCATATTGTTTTTCCCGGATCAAATTACATTTTCGAAAATTGTTCGAGTACATAACATCTAAGCATTTATACCCCGTGCGGAGCATGGGATATAAATGTCTGTTGGACTGAGCCGGGACGGCTGGCACAGTCTATATAAAGGGGATTGTATTACGGTGATGCAGTTTTTGCTGCGCCAATGATAGTGTTGA
>JAAETN010000096.1 GCA_024228355.1 Maribacter sp.
CGAGTTGATATACTTGAAAATGCCAGAAAGACCCAAATAGGCACATTCTCTTTCTTTTCCATAAAGCTATTCCTCCCAACTAATCTTTATCAATGCTGTGTTTTTCTTTGGTGCATAACGCCTAGCTCAGCGGAAAAATGCGAGCATAGCGAGTATTTTGTCTGATGAAGCTACTTGTTAGAAGTATGTTTACCAGCATACCGAAGATACCAAATTGCATTAGATATGCCTTTAGAGCCAAATATTAGTGATAGAGAGAAAATAAACTCAACTACTGTAGTAAATATTTTTGCTTTTTGGTCAGTGTTTAATTCTATCTCCATTCCTGTGAAGGATTGAGAGTAGTTCCATATATAAAGCCAATATATTGCGTCTGAAATAGCGTAATAAAAGAAATAAACCCCAATTAATATAAGGCCCACTACTAAAACCTGCTTTTCACTCCAGTTTGCGGTTTCTTCAATGTTCCCTGCCTTAGGGATAATGTTTGACGCAACAGATAGCGGGAATTTCCATAGAATTATGGCTAGAAGCATCAGAAACACAAATAGACCCGCAAACATTAATGCAGCACTTTGATGATTTTCGTTATCAAAATAGATGTACATACCTGGCATGCTTTTAAGGCTATATATCGCTAGTGCTATAGCAAATAACCTAACTCCAACTGCCAGAAATACTTTCTTATCCATTTGTATGCCTTCTAACGCCGCAATTAGCCGGCAGTTTAAAGCGACGAAGGAGCGGCGCTTTAAACTGTCCGAGTTGAATTGCATTGTTGGACGAAGCCGCTTCGCGGAGAAAACACCGGAATCCATAAGTAAACTCGTCCATATAAAATTAAAATGTAACCTCACCCCCTCATACAGAGGGATCATTCCACCAAGAATCATGAGGTTACAAAACCATGACATC
>JAAETN010000097.1 GCA_024228355.1 Maribacter sp.
ATCGAGGGCAAGTTGATCTAGGTTCGGCGTTTCATAACTTGAGCCCTTGTAAGTACCTAAGGCCTCGAAGCCAAGATCATCGGCCATTACAATGATAATATTGGGTTTTTTAGACCTGACCGGCTCTGGTTCTGTAGATTCCTTGCAAGATACAGCGAGTAGTAGGATAGCTAATATGAAAAATAAACAGCTATTATTCCCGTAAATCCACATGGATCTATATCTATTGGACAATCCTATTTTAAAGAAATTTGATATTTCATCAATTAAAAAAATCAAAGCAATTGATTTACAGTTTTCCGTAGTGCTACCAAATTGGTCAATAAATTTTCCAAATGGTCCAAATGTAACATATTGGCACCGTCACTTTTAGCGATTGAAGGGTCGTAATGTGTTTCCATGAATAATCCATCGACTCCTGTTGCAATTCCGGCCCTAGCGATGGTCTCGATCATATCTGGTCTACCCCCCGTGACCCCTGAAGATTGATTGGGTTGTTGTAAAGAGTGGGTAACATCCAATACAACGGGTGCATATTGCTTCATGGTCGGTATTCCCCTAAAATCGACTATCATATCCTGATACCCGAACATTGTTCCTCGATCGGTCAACATGACCTGATTATTCCCAGAATCCTCAACCTTTCGTACTGCATGCTGCATGCTTTCGGGACTCATAAACTGGCCTTTCTTAAGATTAACTGCTTTGCCTGTTTTTGCTGCGGCTACTACTAAATCTGTTTGACGAACGAGAAAAGCCGGTATTTGCAGCACATCTACATATTCCGCTGCCAACTGTGCATCTGCTATTTCATGAATATCCGTCACTGTGGGTACTTTGAATGTATCGGAGACTTTGCGTAAAATTTTCAAGGCCTTTTCATCCCCTATGCCCGTAAAGGAATCAACGCGACTACGATTCGCTTTTTTAAAGCTTCCCTTAAAAACAAAGGGAATTTCAAGCTTATCGGTAATAGTGATGATTTTTTCAGCAATACGCAATGCCATTTCCTCGCCTTCTATTGCACAAGGGCCTGAGAGTAGAAAGAAATTGTTGCTGCCTAAATGCTTGATCTGAGGAATTAAATTCAGTTTCATGGATCATAAATTGATGAAGTAAAGATAATGGTTTTTGAATCTAATCAATTCTTATAGAACTCACTCAAAATCAATCAAATAAGAATTAAGGTTCTTTTATGACCAACTCTAAAAAATAGCAGTATCTTTGCGCGCTGAAATAGCAGGGCTATTTAAAATAAAGTTATGTCGACAACAAAGAATATTGCGATTATCGCACACGTAGATCACGGGAAAACCACTTTGGTAGATAAGATCATGCACCATTGCCAACTATTCAGGGAAAACCAGAATACAGGTGACCTTATACTGGACAATAATGATTTGGAACGTGAACGTGGAATAACCATTACTTCCAAAAACGTATCTGTTGTTTATAAAGAGACAAAGATCAATATCATCGATACTCCCGGTCACGCCGATTTTGGGGGTGAGGTTGAACGCGTATTGAATATGGCCGATGGGGTTTTGTTGTTGGTAGATGCTTTTGAAGGCCCTATGCCGCAAACGAGATTCGTATTACAGAAGGCAATTGATCTTGGATTGAAACCTTGTGTAGTAATCAATAAAGTAGATAAGGAAAACTGCACGCCAGAGGAAGTACATGAGAAAGTATTCGATCTTATGTTCGAATTGGGCGCCGAAGAATGGCAACTCGATTTTCCTACTGTGTATGGTTCAGCCAAACACAATTGGATGAGTGATGATTGGAAAAACGAAACGGATTCCATAGAACCCCTCTTGGATATGGTTATCGAACATATTCCAACTTTTAATCCTCAAGAGGGCACTACCCAAATGTTGATCACCTCTTTGGACTTTTCTTCTTTCACAGGAAGAATCGCTATCGGAAGATTACAACGTGGCAGCTTAAAAGAGGGACAGCAAATATCTTTGGTAAAGCGCGATGGTAGTACTGTTAGATCAAAAATCAAAGAACTTTTCACCTTCGAAGGTCTTGGTAGGGTTAAGATAAAAGAAGTAGCAACTGGTGATATCTGTGCTATTGTTGGTTTAGAGGGTTTTGAAATTGGTGATACCATAGCTGACTTTGAAAATCCTGAAGGTTTAAAAACCATAGCCATTGATGAGCCTACCATGAGTATGCTGTTTACAATCAATGATAGTCCATTTTTTGGACAGGATGGTAAATATGTTACTTCAAGGCATATCAAGGAGCGTTTGGAAAAAGAGTTGGAAAAGAATTTGGCATTGCGCGTTGAAGAAACCGATAGTGCCGATAAATTCATGGTTTTTGGCCGTGGGGTACTCCACTTGTCGGTATTGATAGAGACCATGAGAAGGGAAGGTTATGAATTACAGATTGGCCAACCTCAAGTAATTATCAGGGAATTTGATGGGGTAAAATGTGAACCTGTTGAACATTTGACCATTGATTTGCCGGAGGAAGTTTCAGGTAAGGCAGTTGAAATGGTATCTATACGTAAAGGCGAAATGACCAGTATGGAGGCGAAAGGTAATCGCATGATCTGTGAATTTATGATCCCATCTAGGGGTATTATTGGTTTGCGTAACCAATTGTTGACGGCAACAGCTGGTGAGGCCATTATGGCACACCGTTTCTTTGAATATCAGCCTATGAAAGGTAATGTTCCACAGCGTCAAAATGGTTCATTGGTTTCTATGGAAAAGGGAAAGGCAATTCCGTATTCAATTGATAAACTACAGGACAGAGGTAAGTTTTTCGTTGATCCAGGTGAGGATATTTATGAGGGTCAGGTGATTGGTGAGAATTCTCGTGGCGATGATATGACCATTAATATCACAAAGACTAAAAAATTGTCCAATGTTCGTTCTTCAGGAGCGGATGACAAGGCGAAGATCGTACCTGCCATTAAGTTCTCTTTGGAGGAAGCTTTGGAATACATTCAAAAAGACGAATATGTTGAGGTAACTCCTAAATTCTTGCGTTTACGTAAAATTCACTTGACAGAGGTAGATCGCAAGCGAAACAAGATTGCTTAAGTTTCAGTTGGGATTTTTAAGGAAAATCAAATTTTTAGATTTGTCATTCAGAGCGAAGCGAAGAATCTTTCCTTAATTTAGAGTAATGTACAGTGAAGGCTTTCATACGTATCATATCTACATTTTGACCAATAAAACTAAATCGGTTTTATACACTGGGGTAACTAATTATTTAGCAAGAAGACTTTCGGAGCATTCAGGGAATATAAGTTTCAAAGCAAATTCCTTTGCCGCTAAATACAAGTGCAGGCATTTACTGTATTACGAAAAGTTTACGTGGATACAGAAAGCAATTGCAAGAGAAAAGGAAATCAAAGGATGGAGTAGGTCTAAGAAAATCGAATTAATAAAGACAATAAATCCACATCTTAATTTCCTTGAGTATCTATTTCCCTACGAAACCCCTTAAATCCCTTAGGTTTTAACGAATAGATTCCCTGCCTTTGCCGGGAGGCAGGCTCGTACCTCGGAATGACAATTACGGTTTGACAAAATCCTTTGGTGCTTGATGCAATGCCGCGGCAGCAGCCCCAATAATACCTGCATAATTCTGTAATCCTGCAGCAATAACGGGAGTATCTATCGTAATATATTCTTTAAATTCGTCGAAATTCTTTGAAGTACCACCCCCAAGAATTATCAGGTCAGGGGATATGATCAGATCAACTAATTCCAAGAAGGTATTAAAACGTTTCCCCCATTGTTTATAGGACAGACCTTCCCGTTCCTTCGCAGAGGCAGCAGCCCAATGCTCAATTTTTTTGTGTTTTTTGTATGGAATTTGACCAAGTTCCATGTTAGGAATCAACTCTCCATCCAAAAAAGCACCACTACCCAAACCAGTACCTATGGTTATCATTAATACAAAACCTTTCCTTCCTTTTCCAATACCATAATTCATTGTAGCATAACCAGCAGCATCAGCATCGTTGATTACAGTTACAGGCAAACCTGTTACCTCACTGAATAATTCAGGCACATTTACATTCAACCATTTTTTGTGAAGATTCCCTGAAGATTTGCAGATTCCGTGCTTAATTACCGTAGGGAATCCCACTCCTACAGGTCCTTTATGGTCAAAATGTTTTACCAACTCGGCAACCACCCTGGCCATTTCTTTTGGTTTTCTTGAGGGCGGAGTCGGAATTCGGTGCCGTTCTGTCAACATTTCACCGGTAAGTGAGTTTACCAATGCTCCTTTTATTCCAGAACCTCCAATATCAATACCAAGAACTACCATTGCTGTTTTTTAAATTTCAAGCGCAAATTAACAAAAAGAATTAGTAAAAATGGCCCTAACCGTGAAATTGCTCATTAATCCTTAGGTTCTACGTAGTAATCAATGGAATTCAAAGAATGGTTTGCATCAATAATATCCAGGATGTTATCGATTACTTTACCAAAACCAGTCAGCGTATTGTTTTGTTTATTCTTACCCAAGGCACTTGAAATGGTTTCATCGCGATTACCAAATTTATAGCCTCCTTTTTTGACCCAGAGCAAGTTCAGTAAGTGTTGCATAATCACATTGCCCAATTGATCTACTGAGATTGCAATTTTTAATAGGAATTCTCCAATACCCTTAAATCCTCTAGTAAAAAGGGAGTGGAAAAACCCGTAAATGAGACCTAAAGGTCCTGTTACGATCATTAATACTATTGAGATGCAAAATAATAAGAGCCCGATAAACGGCTTTACCTTTTTATCGGAGGTAGAACCTTGTTTTTTATGTATCATACAATTATGACGGCTATTTAAAATGGTTATTTTTCATTGCTTCCTTAAGCAAATGCACAAATATTCTGATTAACAACCGGCATGGACAATTTATACAGCCTTTTGAACCACTTCAAATACCTTGCTACCATCACATTTGAGGGTTTTGGAGGGATATTTTAAAATCAAGGCATAATCATGGGTTGCCATTAGGATGGTTCTTCCTGACTTATTTATCCCCTGAAGTACTTTCATAACTTCAACACTGGTCTGTGGGTCAAGGTTACCTGTAGGTTCATCAGCCAAAATGAGTTCTGGATCGTTTAGAAGTGATCTGGCTATCGCTATTCTTTGTTGTTCGCCACCTGAAAGTTCATGCGGAAATTTGAAACCTTTGGTTTTCATACCTACTTTATCAAGCACATCGGTAATCTGGGCGTTCATCTTGTTCTGATCTTTCCATCCAGTGGCCTTTAAAACAAACTGCAGGTTGTTATTTATGTTTCGATCTGGGAGTAATTTAAAATCCTGGAAGACAATTCCCAATTTTCGCCTTAAAAAAGGGATGTCCTTTTCCTTAAGTTTCTTTAGGTCGAACCCAACTATTGTACCTTCACCTTGCTTTAAAGGCAAATCGCCATAAAGCGTTTTCATAAAACTACTCTTACCGCTACCGGTTTTCCCTATCAAATATACGAATTCGCCCTTTTTAATGTCTAGACTAACATCATTCAACACCATGCTTTCCTTTTGGAAAACAGCTACATCCTTCAATTCTAAAATAGACTCTGACATATTCTGATTGTTGATATAAAAGTAATAAGTTCTATGTGAATTCAAAGGTAGCCCATATAAAATAATTTTCTTTGTTAGTGAACTCGTTTAAACTTTTTTGGTTGTAGCGAAAAATCGGGCTTTTGTTACCAGATGAAGGTTTTTTTGAACTGCATAGCAGGGCTACGGAGAAAAAAAAGACAAAATATGGGAAGAAAATGGGGTTTTGCAGCCAATTGTAAAAGTTTAAACGAGTTCAGTGCTACAATTTGAGTTAAGGATATACTTAGGAACGATATTTGCCGTTATTCTTTGTAATACTTCGGAATTTTTAAATAGTTAGAACACTATGCTTAAAAGAATCACCGCTTTTGTTCCCATTTTCATGGGAATTATTTGGATTGGGACTGCCCAAGAAACCAAAATCCATACCCACGAACAGAAAGATTATCAAGATGCCTTGGCGCTTTACAATAACGAGCAGTACCAAGCGGCCCAAACTATCTTTGAAAAGGTCAAATTAAGCACAAAGGACTATGAGACCGAGGCAAACAGTGCTTATTACGCTGCCAATGCCGCTGTACGGTTAAACCAGCTGGGGGCTGATAGATTAATGGAGGATTTTGTCGAAAGATATCCAACTTCAACAAAACGAAATTCGGCCTACTCCGATGTGGCAGACTACTATTTTGAAACTGGTAAGTATCCGTACGCAGTAAAATGGTACAATAGAGTTGACCAAAACGCCATGCCAAGAAATGAGATGGATAAGTTCAATTTCAATTACGGGTATTCACTTTTTTCATCTAAAAAAACCAAAGAAGGGGAAAGGTATTTGAGCAAGGTGACCAATTCACCAGTTTATGGCTCTCAAGCCAAGTACTATTTAGGTTATATCTCATATCAACAAGATGACTATGAGGCTGCGAACGAGCGCTTTGACCAGATTACAGACCCCGAATTATTGGACGAAAAATTGTCATATTACCAAGCCGATATGAATTTTAAGCTGGGTAAATTCGAAGAGGCCATTGTCCTAGCTAAAAAACAATTACCAAAATCCGATAGAAAAGAGGTTTCAGAACTTAATAAAATTATAGGCGAGAGCTATTTCAATCTTAAGCAATATGCGAATGCAATTCCCTATTTGGAGGAATACAAGGGAAAAAGGGGCAAATGGAATAATACCGATTACTATTTGCTGGGCTATTGTTTTTATAAACAAGGCGATTTTGCCAACGCCATTCAACAATTCAATAAAATTATAGGAGGCACCAATAGCGTTTCACAAAATGCGTATTACCATTTGGCGGAATGTTATTTGAATTTAGATAAAAAACAAGAGGCATTGAACGCTTTTCGTAATGCTTCCCAAATGGAATTCTCTGCAGAAATCCAAAAAGACGCTTATTTGAATTATGCCCGATTGAGTTATGAAATAGGCAATGCATATGAACCAGTTCCACAGGTAATTTCGAGCTATATGGAACAATATCCCAATGATAGCCATGTTCAGGAAATGCAAGAATTATTGGTCGATTCTTATATAACTTCCAAAAATTTTAAAGGAGCGATGGAGTTACTGGAGAAGAATCGGGGTTATGCCAGTAAGACCACCTATCAAAAAGTGGCCTTTTACCGCGGAATAGAACTATTTATGAATGGCGATTATGCCGGGGCCAATGAAAATTTCACCAAATCTTTGGGTAGTGCAGAGGATGCACTTTTTAAGGCGAGGGCCAATTATTGGAATGCCGAAGCTGTATATATGTTGAACCGTTTTGAAGAGGCCTTGGCGAATTATACCGATTTCAAACAAAATTCCACTGCTAGACTCACAGAAGAATATAAGGATGTGGATTACAATTTGGCGTATACCCATTTTAAATTAAGGGATTATGGCAATGCTATTTCGTATTACAATAGTTTCTCAAAATCAGGGACAGCAGATCAAGAGAAATTGAATGACACTTACTTACGTTTAGGCGATAGTTATTTCGTAACCAGTAAATATTGGCCAGCTATAGAAACTTATAATAAGGCCCTGGCCTTATCTGGCCCGGAAAAGGATTATGCCGCTTTTCAAAAGGCATTAAGCTATGGTTTTGTCGGTAAAAGTGCTTCTAAGATTGATGAGCTGGACAAATTTGTATCACGTTATCCTAAGTCCACTTTAAAGGATGATGCACTTTTTGAACTGGGTAATTCGTATATCGCTGCCGGACAGGAAAACAAAGGGCTAATTACTTATGATCGACTTATTGAAGGTTATAGGGGAAGTTCTTTAGTACCTCAGGCCATAATGCGTCAAGGTCTGGTGCATTACAATGCTAACAGAAATGAAAAGGCATTGACCAAATTCAAAACAGTGGTAAGGGATTTTCCAAACACACAGGAAGCAATACAAGCCGTTGCAACTGCCAAGTTGGTATATGTAGATTTAGGAAGGGTAGATGAATATGGCGCATGGGTTCGTAATCTGGACTTTGTTGAAGTTACAGATACGGAACTCGACAATGCCAGTTTTGAGTCTGCCGATAAGCAAAACCTGGAGGGCAATACAAACGCCGCTATTAGAGGTTACGAAAGCTATATAAAACAATTTCCCAACGGGTTGCATGCGGTAAAAGCCAATTTTAATTTAGCGCAGTTATACTTTGGTAAAAACGAGAAAGAGAGTGCATTGCCCTATTATAAATATGTAGCTGATTTAGGTGCTAGTGAATATGCCGAACAAGCATTGACGAGGGTATGTGAAATTTACATTGGTAATAAAGACTACAATACAGCCCTCCCATATTTGGAACGATTGGAAGAACAGGCCGACATTCAGCAAAATAGAACTTTTGCACAATCCAATTTAATGAAAGGGTATTATGAGCAACGAAATTATGGACAAACGATTGCTTATGCCGAAAAAGTACTGGCTACTCCTACCATTGATAATAGAATAAAGAGTGATGCACAAATAATGATTGCCCGTTCGGCAATACAGACCAATGATGAAAATAGGGCGGAGTCTGCCTATGCCGAGGTACTGAAAATAGCTACCGGTGAAACTGCGGCAGAGGCACTATATTTCGATGCTTATTTTAAGAATAAGACCGGCCGGCATGAAACTTCGAATGCATCGGTACAAAAATTGGCAAAGGATTATTCGAGCTATAAAGAATGGGGTGGTAAAGGTCTTGTACTTATGGCAAAGAATTTCTATGCCTTGAATGATGCCTACCAGGCTACTTATATCCTGGAAAGTGTTATTTCCAATTTTAGTCAATTCCCGGAGCTAGTTGCTGAAGCCCAAGGTGAACTGGCAATAATTAAATCAAAAGAAGCGCAACGTAATTCATCTGTTAATCCTGACGGAAATTAATTCCCTATAAAGAACACATTATGCCTAAGCATCTATATATTCTAATTGCAATTCTTGGACTTTCGCAGCTTACACATGCACAGGATGAGGAACAGGACAATATTGGTACCGAGACCGTAACTGTAACGAAGGCATATTCGCCTACAATTTCTGATGCTTTTAAAATAAAGTCGATTCCGAACCTAAACGATTCAATCGTACTTCAAAAAAAGAAGATAGAATACAATATTTTCTCAGTTCCAGTGGCTTCAACTTTTAGTCCAGCTAAGGGCAAAGCCTCTGTGGTCAAAAAATTGCCACCTCCAGAATTGTATAATTCATATGCATCTGGTGGCGCTGGGAATCCTAGTAATGCAATGGCCAAGTTTTACACAAGTAGGGCCATTAATAGGGATGAACGCCTGGATTTAGGTTTCAACCATAATTCATCCCGTGCCACGATAGATGGGGTGGATCTTGAAAGTAAATATTCAAGTACCGAAGTTGATGCCTCGTACTCGAAAAGGGATAGGGATATAAATTGGGGTGCAGCTGTTGGCCTACAACATCAATTGTATAATTGGTATGGCCTCCCTTCTGGCGTTTTTGATTTGGCCACTATAAATAACATAGATGAAAGACAGAATTATTTTATGGGTGAAATAGGTGGATATGTCAATGTTGAGGAGGCTTATTTTAGAGATGCTAAATTAAAGTATAGGCGATTTTGGGATGCTATTGAATCTGGTGAAAATAGGGCCATTTTTGGCACTGGATTCGAATTCCCAGTAGAGGAGGAGTCATTTGGAATCAACATCAATATGGACTATGTTGGAGGCAGTTTTGCCAATGCCAATGTGAATAGTCCAACAAATGATGGTGAAATAAAGTACAGTAATTTTCAGGTAGGGATAAATCCAACACTGGCTATGTTGCGCGATGACCTTACATTGAATCTAGGTGTAAATATTGTTTATGGGATGGATGTGGAAAAAAGTGAAAGCAACTTTTATATCTACCCCGCCGTTACGGCTTCCTACAGATTATTGGATGATAGTGTTATCGTTTATGGCGGAATTGAAGGGGAGCTAAGGCAGAATTCATATTATGATTTTGTGGAGGATAATCCCTTTGTTTCCCCAACGCTTGATATTCAACCTACAGATTCGCAATATGATGCCTATATAGGGTTGAAAGGCCAGTTGTTGCCCAATTTAAGTTACAACATTAAGGGATCCTATACAGCAGAAAATCGCAGACCGTTATTCAAATTAAATCCTGAGAACAGTTTCAGGAATGATGAAAAGGGATATTATTATGGCAATTCGTTCGAGGTATTCTATGATGATATAAAAACTTTGGGAATATTCGGGGAACTGAATATTGATGTAAACCGCAATTTTACTTTAGGTATGAATGCCGAGGTATACGAATATGATACCGAGACCAATAACCCTGCATGGAACTTGCCTAATTTAAAAGGGTCATTGTTTATGGATTACCAGATCGATGAAAATTGGTATATGGGAGTCAATTTGTTCTACGTTGGAGAACGCGAGGATTTTTCAACCATAGTGGTCCAAAATCCACCGCCAGGAGGAATTGATGCTACCATGATAATTTTGGATAGCTATTTTGATGCCAATGCACATGTGGGTTATCGCGTAAACAATCAACTTTCAATTTTTGCAAAGGCCGCAAATATTGCCAATAACAATTACCAAAAATGGGCAAATTTCCCTGTTCAGGGACTGCAAGTACTTGGTGGCGTAACCTATAAGTTTGATTTTTAGATGTTTATAAGTATACATAATCTATTCATTCGTTATTCGCTACGTCCTAATATTCAAATAGATAGACAATATGACCTGCTTAAACGCCGTTTAACGAAGGAATCAAGACCATAATCAATAACCTTATTTGAATTTGCTATTTTAGAAATGATTTTTGGTATTGTATTATTTTGCCTACCCTTAAAAAACATATCACTCTTTTTTTGTGCACGCTTTGCACCTATACCGTCATATCCCAAAACCTAATAAAAAATCCAAGTTTTGAGGATTTTGAAAATTGCCCTGAGCAGTTAGGAAATTTTGATGCAGATGTGCAAAATTGGTCAACACCTACAATAGGTTCAACAGATTATTTTAATGGTTGCAGTACGGCCATGGGTACACCAAAAAACTTCAATGGAACTCAACCTTCCGATTTTGGAGTGGGCTATGCAGGCTTGTACTTATATGCACCGGACGATTATCGTGAATATCTTCAAGCAGAACTTAACGAAACCTTGGAAAAAGGAAAAAAATATAAAATCTCTTTCTATGTGAGTCTAGCGGAAAGATCCGATTTTGCAATTAAGGAATTCGGGGTACTGTTTTCAAAGAACCTATTGCATTTTCCAATACGCAAAGAGCTTTCAAAAATGCATTTATATAAAGACCGTGAAAATAAATACAATCTTATTGAAATAGGCTATTCTAATTTCTTCTCAGATACGCAAGACTGGATTTTGGTACATACGGAGTTCAAGGCCAAAGGCACTGAGAATTTTATAAGCATTGGTAATTTTAAAAATAATAAGCGTACCCGACTGTTCAAGACCAAAAGGAATGCCAAACAAGGGGCTTATTATTATATGGATATGGTTTTACTTGAGTCAGCTGAACCAACTGATTTTGTGGAAAAACCACTTGCAATCACTGCGAATTCCCAAATTGAGGCATTTCAATTGGGTAAAACCCATGTTTTTGAGAATGTTCTATTTGATTTTGATGAATATAAATTACTTGAAACTGCTAAAAAAGAAATGCAAAGAATCTATGATTATCTAAAGGAAGACAATACGCTATATATAGCAATAGATGGGCATACCGATTCTATTGGTTCTGAGGCATACAATCTGTCACTTTCCAACAAAAGGGCACAAGCCGTTGCCGATTATTTGGTGCATTTGGGGTTATTGGATCATCGAATTGTTTGGCAAGGACAAGGTGGTTTAAAACCAATAGCCAGTAATGCTTCAGAAACAGGAAGAAAGCAAAACAGAAGAGTGGAATTTACAATTTCCAAAAAAGAATGACCAGAATTACATAATCCGAGTATTCTGTAGGAAATAAAAACATTCTATCTATATGTGAAACATTGTTCTGGTACTTTGGCATGGATGATATTTCCTTCCACTTGGGTGCCTCGCCAAATGATTTCCATAGTTCGTCTCTAATTTCTTGATTTTTAAATGTTGTCATGTACATGAGATTGGGCATTTTGTCCCCTGAAAGTACTTCAGCATAAAAAACAGCATTAAAGCCCAAATCTTCAAATAGAACGACTTCCCCTCCAGCATTAAACATATCTACCTTGTTTTGAAAAATCGCTTCTGTTGGGGATTCATAACTTCTCAATTCATAGATTCGCTCTGCTCTTGGCCCCTCCACTTTACTGGGAGCCATTTTCGGCATATCTTCAAAAGCAAGCATCAAAGTTGTATTTACACGTATGTATGGGGGAAATTCATAAGACGCTCCAATATACTCCTTACCTGCTTTTTGGTAGACGGTATCATTCCAAAGTTTAGTTTCCATGGAATACAATTTATCCAAAGAGGAAAACGGGATCAACACAAAAATTTTATTCGATACAATGTATTTATTGGGATGCATTTTAAAAACACCCACATTGTGAATGCCCATTCTTTTAAGCGCAGGTAAATAGGCGTCCCTTAGATAGCCATCTGTAAGTTCTTCCTGCCTTTCATTTTCCAATGTATAGGATTTAAGCTGGTAGAATTCCCTTTGCACGTTTTGGGAATGTAATGCGGTGTAAAATCCAACTAATAAAACAGTACATAGTATTGTCTTGCTTAAGGGAAGGCGTATCATAACAAAGAGTTTTATAATTCATTCAAACTTAATTAAGAAGATCGGCATTTCCTATTTTGTAAACCATTCTTTGAATATGCTTTCACGTTTAATGAATAAGGCTTTTAAAGCAAAACCCGTATTTTAGTCGCTTACTAAAAAAACATGTACAGCCCCAACCGGTTTTCATTGGTGAATCCTTCTAAAAGCCCTATGTTTTATGGTTATGTTGTTTTGGTCATTGGCTCAATAGGTATTTATTGCAGTATACCTGGACAAACCATAGGGGTGTCTTTATTTACCGATCCTGTAAAGGATGCGCTAGGGCTATCACGTAACCAATTTAGCAATTCCTATATGATAGGAACGATTTTGAGTTCATTGGTTATTGGTAGGGCAGGTATTTGGTTTGATAAATATGGCGCGCGATATGTTGCCTTTTTTGCGGCCCTGACTTTGGCCTTCTCACTTTGGTTATGCTCATGGTCCGCACACATGAGCAATTTTATGAAAGATTTCCTGGACTTGGATTCTTGGATGGTGCCTTTTATAATAATGACCTTACTATTCTTTATGCTTCGTTTTTCTGGGCAGGGTGTCTTGACCATGGCCTCAAGAAATATGATCATGATCTGGTTTGATAAGAACAGGGGAAAGGTCAACGCTATCAGTAGTGTTGCCATTTCATTTGGATTTTCATCATCTCCCCTATGGATTAATTATCTGATAGAAGGATATAGTTGGGAAGGTGCCTGGCAGATACTCGCAGTTGGCCTATTGGTATTTAGCTTTTTTGTGTTGCAATTGTATAAGAATAGGCCCGAAGATCACGGTTTGTTACCAGATGGTGCTGCGAAAGCAGTAGAAACGGATGTTGAATCATTGATTGTAGGAAAGCAGTTTACGCTAAAAGAAGCTAAAGGGACACGCGCTTTTTGGATGTATGGATTAATTTTGGCCTTTAATAGTTTTTTTATAACAGGTCTTACCTTTCATGTAGTATCTATTTTTGCTAGTGAAGGTTATCCAAAATCAGATGCTATTTCAATATTCTTGCCAGGTTCAGTAGTTGCGGTTACTATTTCTACCATATTTAATTTCTTAAGTGATTATGTACAGTTGAAATGGTATTTGTACCTAATGATTTTTGGAGGAATCATCGCTTCGATAGGATTCCTGTATTTGTCCACTCCTTTCGGCATTCCCTTACTAATTGCAGGCTTCGGTATTATGGGAGGATTTTTTGCCGTACTCAACGCTATTGCTTGGCCCCGGTTTTATGGGCGAAATAACCTTGGCGCCATAACAGGTAAAATTATGGGATTACTTATTTTGGCAAGTGCCTTGGCGCCTCCGATTTTTAGCTTGTGTTTTTCAACTTTTAGGTCGTATAAGTTGTTGGGATATTTAGGCCTTGCTTTCTTGCTATTTTTGGTGGTAGGTTCTGTAAAAGCAAACAATCCGCAAAATTCTTAATGTTTTTACGATAGTTCCTTAATCAATAAAACCATCATAAATTATTTATTGCACATTACGGATTTAAATTGCTCTAGTTACATTAATTGGCACTATATTTGAACCGAGACAAGTAATTAATTTAAATTTTAACAATGAACAAAGGAACAGTAAAGTTCTTCAATAATGCCAAAGGATTTGGTTTTATAACTGAAGAAGGCGTTGACAAAGATCATTTTGTACACGTATCTGGATTAGTAGACGAAATTCGTGAAGGCGATGAAGTTGAATTTGATCTACAAGAAGGTAATAAAGGATTAAATGCGGTAAACGTAAAAGTAATTTAATAAGTACTTTTTAATTTTTTAAGACAGAGGCCCTGACGTTACAGTCAGGGCTTTTTTTATGGTCTTTTGTTAAATTATTCTCTAACTTGCTTTGTACAAATGTTCCTAATTGGAAAATGAATTTATTGAATTCAATATGAAACAAAATTTGTTTGTTTTTATACTTCTTGGCTTAATGGTATTGGGTTGTAAATCTAGAGAAATAAGTCATGCAACATATGAATCAAACACGCTAAGGATTCAATACTTGACCCATAAGACAATCGTTCATATTTCCTATTTGGATACCAAAAAGTTTGGTAAGGTACCTTGTAACGGTATGATCGTAGTTGACAAAGGCGAGGCCATTGTATTTGATACTCCTACAAATGATGATGCATCTGCAGAGTTAATCGATTGGCTTGAAAAAAAATCAGGATATAAAGTTAAGGCTGTTGTGACTACTCATTTTCACGTGGATTGTCTAGGAGGATTGACTGCTTTTCACCAAAGAAATATTCCGTCGTACGCTTTGAACAGGACACTGACATTAGCTGAATCTGATAGTGTGACTCTTCCACAAAACGGATTTGATTCCTTCCTAGAACTTAAGGTTGGAGATAAAATAGTCAATAGCGAGTTTTTAGGTGAAGGGCATACCCAGGATAATATTATTTGCTACGTCCCTAGTGAGAATGTCATGTTTGGTGGATGTTTGATAAAATCTGAAGGTGCTGGAAAAGGGAATCTGAATGATGCCAATATAAATGAATGGTCAAATACGGTCAGGAAGGTTAAAACGAAGTATCCTGATGTTTATATTGTGATTCCAGGACACGGAAAACACGGTGGATCAAACTTGTTCGATTATACCATCAACTTATTTGATTAAGATTTATTAAAGCAAACTTGAAGTTATAAAGTAAATAATTACATATTAAAAAAGTATATCTTCTTTTGGCAGTAATAGGCTTTATTGCCCCGAATATTTTTGTGGTTTGGGAAAGTATTGAAACAGGGAATATTCTTTTCTACACCAACCCACTGGCTACTATAAATGGTATGTTTGCCAATACCATTTCCACAGCCTTTATGGTAGATCTTTTATTTGTGGTTTTGGTCTTCTTTATTTGGTCATATCATGAGGCCAAGAAATACCACATAAAAAGAGTGTGGATTATTTGGATATTGACCTTGCTATTTGGTATTGCAGGGGCATTCCCCCTTTTTCTTTATCTAAGGGAGAAAAGTAAAACCTATTGATTTTTTCCTTTTTTCGCATTGGTATTCCAAATTGTGTTCCTAGTAAATGGTAACTAAAAAGTAGCAAAAAGGATATAAACGTAATTCTTTTTGAAAGTACTTTACACGGTACAACTTGGATAAATATTTTGAAGGGAACTTATTTCAGGGTCAATAAATATGATAGGTAGTTTTATCAAATACATTTAAACAAATTCTCGCTCGCTTTTCTATTCAAAACCCCGTAACTTGCATAAAACCAATAACGAAAAATGGACATAAATTTTGCAGTACTTATCGATGGGGATAATATCCCATCGGCCTATGTAAAGGAAATGATGGAGGAAATTGCCAAATACGGCAACCCAACTATAAAACGTATTTATGGCGATTGGACAAATCCTCGCCTCAATAAATGGAAGACTGTATTATTGGAAAATGCAATCACACCCATTCAGCAATATGGCTATACCAGTGGTAAGAATGCGACCGACTCGGCTATGATTATTGATGCAATGGATATTTTGTATTCTGGAAAGGTCAATGGTTTTTGTTTGGTAAGCAGTGATAGCGATTTTACACGCTTGGCCACTCGCCTCCGTGAAGCTGGGATGCAGGTTTTTGGAATTGGGGAAAAGAAAACCCCAGATCCTTTTATAGTGGCCTGCGATAAGTTTATTTATATTGAAATCCTCAAGAGCCAATCAGTAGAAGATACCTCAGGAGTGTCCCAAACTGAAGCAAAGTCCAGGAGCAGTATAGATAAAATTACGCCCAAGGAAATACGATTTATATCGTCGACAATTGCGGATGTTGCCGATGATGATGGTTGGGCGTTCTTAGGCGATGTAGGGAGTTTGCTGCAAAAAAGACACCCCAACTTTGATTCCAGGAATTATGGTTTTCAAAAACTTACGCCGCTAATTGGTTCAATTAAGAATTTTGAACTGGAACGTAGGGAAGATTCGCGTGGTCGCAAAAAGTTGATCTATGTAAAGATCAGGGAAAAGCAATCCTCAAGATCTCGAAAAAAATAATATTTACATTAAATTAATCTTCTTGAAAAAGTATTTTAAGACAACCCTATTCCTTAATTTTACGTATCTAAATTATAACACATTAAAATTTATAAATATGAAGTCAGTTATCAAAAAATTGCAGTTTGTTATTGTTGCGGCATTTCTATTAAGTGCAACCACGGTTATGTCTAATAATAGTACGCTGGAGAGTAAAATTGAAGTCAATATGGCCGATGATTTAATCGGGGCTTGGAACTATACTGTTGAGAATGTTGATTATCAGTACAGTACTGGCGTATTGCTTATTACCAAAGAAGAGGGTAAATACAATGTTCAGGTACAATTGAGTGCTGGCAACATTCCTGGTGAGGACATCGTGGTTAAGGATAATAGTATAACGTTCTCAGTTTATATTGAAGGTCAAAAAATATCGGTTTCATTAATGGCCGATGGCGATAAAATAAAAGGGGAAAGTAGCTCTTATGATGGTAACTATAAAATTGAAGGCAAAAAGGTAATGCCTGACTAAATAGATCAGCAATGGTTTTTAAAGTCCAAGAAAGCAATATGTAAGCTTTCTTGGACTTTTTTATTGCATCAAGTGTTAATGATATGATTGTCCAGTTAGCCGTATTTATTATTTTTGGATAAATACCTAGCTGATGAAAAATCGATTCTTTATTCTTTCTTTTTTATTGTTCGTTTTTGTTTCCAATGGCCAGAAAATGGACCAAAACCGACTGAATGATCTTTCGGTCAAATACGCAAATTCTTCATTTCCGTTACTGAAGGAGTTATTAAGCATTCCCAATGATGCTTTTTATCCTGAGGATATTGAAAAAAATGTTAAATGGTGTGAGAAAGCGTTTGCCGCGCGAAATTTTACCATCACTAGAATTACAACAGCAAAGGCCCCATTATTATTGGCCGAACGCAAATCCGAAAAGGCACAAAAAACGGTCCTGATCTACCTTCAAATTGATGGTCAGCCTGTTGATACGACTAGGTGGTTTCAAGCAAGTCCATATTTACCAACCTTGAAAAAACAAGACTTGGATGGCACATGGTCAGAAATCCCTTGGGACCAAATTGATGGCTATGATGACGATTGGCGGATTTTTGCAAGATCTGCCTCCGATGCCAAAGGGCCTGTGGCCATGTTCCTATCCGCATTGGATGCGTTGTCAGAAGCAAAGCTGAGCCCAAATTTCAATATAAAGGTCATTATGGACTTTGAGGAAGAACTGGGTTCTCCAAATTTACCAAAAGCCGTTAGTGATAATGCCGACTTATTGAAAGCTGATATGCTGATTATTTTTGACGGTCCAAGGCATATTACGAATAAACCCACCTTGACCTTCGGGGCAAGGGGCATTGCTACGATTACATTGACCACTTATGGCCCTGTAGTGCCCCAGCATAGTGGCCATTTTGGCAATTATGCACCTAATCCCGCACTTCGTTTGTCCAAATTACTTGCGGGTATGAAAGATGATCTTGGTAGGGTCACGATACCCGGTTTTTATGAAGGGATTTCCATTGATTCCAAAACAAGGGAAATTTTAAGTGCTGTACCTGACAATGAAGCTGAAATTCGAAATCGATTACAATTGGGAAGTGTCGATAAGGTAGGGAGCAACTATCAGGAAGCTATACAATATCCCTCATTGAATATTAGGGGCATGCAATCAGGATGGATCGATGAAAAGGTACGGACCATAATTCCAGGATGGGCCCGAGCGGAGATTGATGTTAGATTGGTGCTTGAGTCAGACCCTAAAAGATTAATAGGGTTGGTAAAAAAATATGTTGAGGACCAAGGCTATTACGTTACGGATAAGGTTCCTAATAAAGAAGTACGAATGTCGCATGAAAAAATCGCCACCTTTAATCATGAAATTTCATATCAATCCTTTCGCACTAATTTTGATTCCGAAGTTGGACTTTGGCTGCGTAAAGCGCTGATAAGGGCATTTGATGAGGAGCCAATACTGATTAGAATGAGTGGAGGTTCTATTCCTATATCTCCTTTTGTGACTACTTTGAATATCCCAGCAGTTACAGTTCCCACAGTGAATCGAGATAATAATCAACATAGTCCCAACGAGAATTTGCGCTTGGGTAATTATAGGGAAGGAATAAAGACCATGATCGCCATTTTGAGCGAAAGACTTTAACGGTTCAATTACAATTTGATTTTATTTCTAATCCTTACTTTACTTTTGATTAAATAGTAATTTCAGCAAAATTGAATATCTAAATCTTATTGAATGAGAAATGTTCTCATAGTACTAGTATTATTTTTAGCGGCATGCAGTACTACTAAGGAAAGTGTTGATTTACTCGTGGTGAAGGCCAATGCCAATACCGTCGATTCCAATTTTTCGAAAACTGAAGCCTTAGCCGTAAAAGATGGGAAATTTACAGATTTCATGGTGTATAGCGACGACCTAATGGAAGTGCAATAACGCAAGTCCCTGAAATCAAAGCTGAACAAATTTTCATAGCAGGTAAAAGAGTGCATTAAAAATCCCAAAGCCATTCGGCTTTGGGATTTTTATAATTCCTTCGCAAGAAGGAAAGCAGCGTAATTATTGCTTACATCATTATAGGAAGAGCAACCCTAACGGTTCCCCAAGCCATAACCAAATTGGCGCCTCCATCTACTTCTTTAAAAGCAATTGAGAACGCATCCAATGATTCGCTATCTGTACTGGTAGTCGCTTTAACCCTAGCAACATCAGCTTTTTTACTATAAGAGTAAGCCCCCCATTGGTTTAGATTGTTGTTCAAAACAACCGTCCATTCACTCTCACCGGGTATTGTAAATAATGAATAAGTACCGGCCTTTACATCAGTGCCACCAACTTTGGCATCTTTATAAAAAGTAATTTCAACAGCCTCATTGGCACCGGTTCTCCATACTTCGCCCGCAGGGGCAAGTTCAGAAACTGAACGGCCTTTTAATTGAGGTCGACTGTATGTTACTCGTACTGCTTTATCGGATATCTTGTAGCTAGAAGGGTAAGTTGCCATGTCCATTGGACTTTTGTCCAATCCGCTGAATTTTTGGGCAGATACATTTGTGGTGAAAACCAGGGCAAGCATTAAAATTGATAGTGCAAATAGTTTTTTCATAATAGTGTTTATTTTTGTGTTCCAAATCTAAGTAGTAATCAATACAAAGAGATATAAAAGTCGTTAAAATTATCCCAACTTACATAATGAACTGTATTGTACGAATTTATCAAATAATTATTTCATGTTTAATGAAATTGATTAAAATAAATTCGAATATGTAATTAAATAACGTGAATATGTTTTATATATGAAAGATAAAGAACATATTTGCTTTTAAATTGATATAAAATATTTAGTATGTGTGGAATTGTATGTGCATTTGATGTTAAGGAAAGCACGGATGTTTTGAGGCCTCAATTATTGGAAATGTCCAAAAAAGTAAGGCACAGAGGACCAGATTGGAGCGGTATTTACGCTGATGATAAAGCCGTATTGGCCCATGAAAGATTGGCAATTGTAGATCCGGCTTCAGGTAAGCAACCTCTTTTCAGTGAAGATGGTAAACTGGTTTTGGCCGCTAATGGTGAAATATATAACCATAGGGAATTGCGTAAACAATTTGAAGGCAGGTATAATTTTCAGACCGAGTCTGATTGTGAAGTAATTCTCGCATTATATAAGAAAAAAGGCGTTGATTTCATAGATGAGATGAACGGTATTTTTGGCTTTGCAATTTATGATGCAGAGAAAGATGAATATTTTGTTGC
>JAAETN010000098.1 GCA_024228355.1 Maribacter sp.
ATCCTCTTATTTTGCTACCGTATTTAAACGCTATACAGGTAAAACTCCTACTTTCTATAAACCGGGTATTCTGAACAGTAAATCAGATTAGTATATTTAAATTTTATTATTGGCTGCGAAACTTGTTCTGAAAAGAGTTTACACTTTTATTTTTGTGGGTGAGAAAAAAGCAAATAAATTTCCATCAAGTTCGGACCAACCTGTATACAAAGTAGGAAATTTCCAGTTTTCAAAAGGGGAAGACTGAATTATAGCCGGTGTTGCGTAATCGTACTTTTTAACTTTTCCCTACTAAACTTTTTGAGTTAATATAACTATAAGTCAATAATGATATAATAAATACTCCAAGTATGATATATGCTATGCTAAACTCAATCAATCCATTTATTGCAGCATATATTCTAACACAACTTAATAATACAATTACAATTATTGTTGGTATAAGAATCCATCTTCGGTCAATGGGTTTTCTGTCAGCTATCAATAATAATATCCCCCAAGATATTGCCACAACTGAAATCAATCCCATTGGATAAACAAATTTGGTCAGTCCAACTCTTTCCGGAATTAATACAGAAAAAGCGATAATAAAATCAGCAATTGCTGCTGTCCAATAACTTATCCGTAACCACATGATTTTTGAAGTCATAATCATTTGTCTTATTATATCCCAAAATATAAACGCTCCAATAGTTCGGTTGTATGAGGTATAACAATAGGATATAGATTTTTATGCTATCCCATTTATATCTCTAATTTGTTTCTGATACATCAATATAAAAATTCTTGTCCACTTTCATCGTAGAAAGGTCCCCGTCAAATTCTTGGGTCTTCCATTGATCGCCCGGGGTAATCCAATACTTTTCGCTATCAATAATCACACGTATGGGCATTTCAAAATCAGTTACAACCTTCGCATAACGGTATTCTAAGGTGTTGCCATCTACAACATATTCCAAAACCGGAATCATGGTCGTGCGTAGATATTGATTGAAAATAGCGTTAAGATCCAAACCTGTTTTATCAATAAGATATTGTTCTATTTGGGCCGAGGTAACTGTTTGATGGTAAAAATCCCTGTTCAGTCCACGTAATATTTGTCGCCATTTTTCATCATCGCCCACCAGTTGGCGAATGTTATGCAGCAGGTTAGAACCTTTGTAATACATATCACTAGAACCCTCTTTATTAACATTGTAAGGACCGATGACCGGTATGTCGTTTTGAATGTTCTTGCGCAACCCAATTACATATTCCTCAGATGCCTTGGTGCCAAAATGATAATCCAGATACAAGTTTTCCGAGTAGGATGTAAAACCTTCATGTACCCACATATCGGCAATATCGATATTGGTGATGTTATTAGCAAACCATTCGTGACCAGATTCATGAATTATCAAAAAGTCGAAAAGTAATCCCCAACCAGAACCCGATAAATCCCTACCTAAATAGCCATTTTGGTAATGATTACCATAAGTGACCGAGCTTTGGTGTTCCATGCCCAAGTAAGGAACTTCAACCAATTTAAAACTATCCTCATAAAAGGGGTAGGGGCCAAACCAATGTTCAAATGCCCGCATGGTCATGGGCGCCTGCCGAAACTGTGCTTTGGCTTTCTCTAAATTATCACGAAGTACGTAATAGTCCATATCCAAAATACCGTTTTCACCTTTGTATTTTTCACCAAAGTGGACATAGTCACCAATATTCACATTAACTCCGTAATTGTTGATGGGGTTTGCTACAAACCAATGATAGGTATTGGTATTTTCATCTACTTTTCGCAATCGGCCATTGGAGATATTCATTAAACCCTTAGGCACTTTTACACTTATGGCCATACTATCTACTTCATCGTACATATGATCCTTGTTGGGCCACCATACACTCGCACCAAGACCTTGGCAACTTGTGGCCACGAAATGCTTTCCATTTTCATCTTTCTTCCAAGAGAAACCACCATCCCACGGGGCACGAACCGCTTCTTTTGGGTGACCAGAATAATAAACCACGATCTCATTGAATGTTCCTTTTTTCTGCTTCTTTTTTAATTTGATGAAATGCGCATTCCCGTTGGAGGTTACCTTTAATTTCTTGCCGTCTTGGATGACCTTATCGATTATTAATGGCGGTTGCAAATCAACTTGAAGCACCTTTTTTTCTTCCAAAACCTTATAACGGATAAGGTTACTCCCTGAAATGAATTTATCCGCAGGTCTTACTTCGATATCCAAATGGTAATAGTTTAAATCCCACCAAGTACGTTCGGGAGTAATGCTTCCACGAAGGGTATCCTGTTCAGTGAATTGTTGGGCCGAAAGGCCTATGGCCATAACCATTAGGATGAATAAAAGAGCTTGTTTTTTCATATTTAATATGTTTGTTGCCTTACTCCAAAACAAATGCATAACTACTACCTTTCAATATGGAGGTAAAGTCGTCGGTATTGAATAATTCGTAAATGGCTTGCTGTTTATCTTTGTGGTTTTCGTAGTAGGATTTTGAAATAAGATAACCCAAGGTATATCCTAGGTCATGGGGCCGGTCTTCGATACTTTCACCGTTGTATAACCACCGGGAGTTATCCTCGGTTAACAAATCTTCTTGTAAGTCAGCCAAAATTTTTGTCATATTATCCGGGTCTTCAAGGTAAGCAAGGTTTTCATTCACTAATTCCTCGCCAGAGGATAATTCAACAAAAAAATCGCAAACTCCTTCGGCGATAATAGCTCCCATGACGGTTTCGGCATTTTTGGTATCTCTATAACTCTGCTGAAAATGCATGAGTTCATGAAGAGTAAGTTTCGGCAGTTCAGCGAAGTTCATGATAGCCTCTTTTTGCCAATCGTTGAGTCCCTGTGTTGGCATTGAATCTGATCTGCCGTACATGTCGCCACCGACGAACATGCCCATCTCAGTGGCGGTACCACCGGAGTTGAGAATCCCTGGAACGACGAAAACTTTTGGAAATACCGCTTTGGGATATATCTTTTTAAATGTACGCATCCAATCGGAAGTTTTTGATTTTAAGGCCGTTAGACTATCAGGATCGAACTGGCCTTTCAAATACTCGTAATAATCTGGTGAGGCATTGATTATTTGCGCATACATGTTCTCTAAATTCAAGTAGCGCACGACATAAAAATCACGAAGTTCCGACGGGCCTTCAAATATGAATTCCTTAAAGATTACTTTGGCATTATCTGGATCTTTTTTGGCCCGCTCGAAATAACTCCAGAATTGGTTCATTGATTCCATTTCAAGACCGAAATGTGATATATCTTTTAGTTTGTCATGTATGGAATCCAAACGCTGTTCAAGTCTTTTGCCATCAGAAGAAGTTAGTTTTTCGTTAAGACCTTCGTATTTTGAAATTATCTTCGGATTGGCCATTCCATGATCGATGGCCTTGTGCAACAACTCGATTACTTTATCGATTTTGCCGTCTTGATGGTATAATGAAGCAGCTTCAACGTAAATCTGGGACGATTGCAAGTCTTCGTTGGCGCCTATAAGTTTATTGGCAAAACGACTATAGTCTTTTAAAGAATCGATGGTTTCATAACTATCGAAAAGCGCATTAATGTCGGGCAAATGCAACTCTGTTATTGGTTTTTCGACATCGTTTTTACACGCTATTGGCAAAGTAACCAAAACGAAGGTTAGTAGAACCGAATATTTTGATTTGAGATGTTTCATTTTCCACTCATATTATCTCATAATTGCATTAGGGAAAACCACTGGACTCTCAAAACCATCTTTACCTACTGACGATATGCCAAAAAGGAAATTGTCAATGACAATACCTTCAAGGGTAAACTTCGTAACATTGCCCACATTACGACTATGCTCCCAGTTTGGGGCAGTGGTGTCGCGCCAATAGATCTTATAACCAACGGCTCCGTCAACTTCACTCCATTGTAACCTGGCCGAGGGTTCAACTATGCCTCCAATCTTCACTTCATTTGGGGCAGGGGGTGCCCAGGCAATAGATGCTAGGTTAATGACATTCACGGCGGTTAATTTACGGGCATAATCAAAATTTACATGCTCCAAAACATCGCCATACTCAATTCCGTTTTCCGTTCTTATATCTTGGTGTTGTTGGGTGTAGTTTTCGTGCGCCTCCATAATTCGTATACCCGCAAACCCAGCATCATTAAATGGTCTATGGTGTCCGCCTCGTCCAAAACGATCTAATCGGTAAATCATCATGGGATTCATTTCTGGCATATAGGTTTTCGTCGTTTTATATACATAACGAGCCAATTGGCGTGATATACCATCAACCTCCCCACCATAAAAACGTCTAGCATTACGCTGCTCTTTTGTTTCTGTTGGGGGAACTGGTTCAGAAAAAATACGGAATTCCCTATTGTTGATAACACCGTCAACTCCACTGATATTACCGATCATATCGTTGTTCATGATTCCTATAATTTCCCAACCTTTTTCCTTGGCATAGGCGGCCAGGCCTTTACCACCATAAAGTCCCTGTTCCTCGCCTGAAAGACCAACGTAAATAATGCTGTTCTCGAACTTATATTTTGAAAGTACACGTGCAGCTTCCATAGCCCCGGCCATACCACTGGCATTGTCATTGGCACCTGGAGAATCCGAGGTGAAATTGTTGGGGTTACTCACGCGTGAATCTATATCACCACTCATGATGATGAACCGATTGGGATATTTAACGCCTCTTTGTATGGCAACTACATTTACCACCCAAACATCATGTACAATTCGACCATTGTCGCCTTTTTTGACCAAATCCTTTTGATAAAAAATCTCAAGACAATTACCACAGTTGGCTGATGTTTTTTCGAATTCACTCTTGATCCATCTACGGGCGGCACCAATACCTCGCGTTTGGGAAACCGTATCACTCAAGGTATGTCGAGTGCCAAAATTGGTCAATTTTGTTATATCAGCTTCAATACGATCCGCAGAAACCGAATTGATAATTTCATAGACTCGGCTATCGGTTTGGGAACTTATTAAGAATGGGATAAGGAGTAATAGGGGGAGGAATATTTTTTTCATTTTCAAATTTTGGTGTTAAATATAGTTCTTCCGATATATAGGTCAACGAACGAAGGTAACTTTTACAATTTTACCATTTTCTACTTCATATATAGCAACTGCGCGAAAATTATTTCCGTTAATTGTCAAATATTCCTCATCAATAACCTTGTTTCCGATTACGATTCGGTTTTTTATTTTACAATTTAAGTCCGGGGTTGATTCAAAAAAGCCGCTATAACGCTCGTGCATTTGATCTTTACCCTCAAAACGAGGCTTATTCGAAAAATCAAACACCTTGACATTATCTGAATAAGTGTTTACAAATGCCTCGATATTCCTTGAATTATAAGCATCCAATTGATCTTGCACCACTTTTTCGGCGTTGGTATTTAATGATTTCCTGTGAATGAACGTCATGCTGCCAATTCTTCCGTTGATGACTTCGTAAATTGCGACTTGTTGATGG
>JAAETN010000099.1 GCA_024228355.1 Maribacter sp.
ACAACAGGCAAAAATAGATGGAGACCCAATTTTAGGAATTATAAAGGCTTCTGGTATCAATCAAGATGGAAAAACTAATGGCATCACCGCTCCCAGTTCTGTTTCTCAAGAACAGCTTTTGATTCAAACGTATAAAAAAAGTGGCATAGACCCTGCAAAAATAAGTTATGTAGAGGCGCATGGAACAGGCACACCATTGGGTGATCCTATCGAAGTCAATGCGCTGAATGATGCATTTCAAAAATTTACCCCGGAGAAGAACTATTGTGCGTTGGGATCAGTGAAAAGTAATTTAGGGCATTCAGTGTTTGCTGCTGGAATTTGTGGGGTAATCAAGGTGTTATTATGCATGAAATATGGAAAACTCGTACCATCCATAAACTATAAAAAACATAATCCCCATATTCATTTTGAGGAATCCCCTTTTTATGTAAACACAAGATATAAGGATTGGGAAAGTAAAGAAAATGAGCCTCGCTTAGCTGCTGTTAGTTCCTTTGGTTTTAGTGGAAC
>JAAETN010000100.1 GCA_024228355.1 Maribacter sp.
CTGAAAAACAGCAGGGAAAGAGTGAGTCATAGCAGGTTAAATTGCCAAAATAGTAAAGAAGAAGTCATTCAACACTATCATTGGCGCAGCAAAAACCGCATCACCGTAATACAATCCCCTTTATATAGACTGTGCCAGCCGTCCCGGCATAGTTTGAGAGATATTTATATCCCATGCTTTGCATGGGGTGTGAATGCTTAGGTGTTATGTGCAATGTTAGTTACCTTTGAAAGTATTCCTCGAGATCCTAATGATTTAATAGCATTGCTAAAAAAAGAGAGTTCATTGTCGGTTAATTTTAATAGGAAAAATAGTCAACGTTTAAAAAGGGCTCTAACCTTGGTGGTTGAAAGTGAAAAAGCAAGATACTCTTCAACTTCATTTTGGAGTTGGTCAAAATACGCACTACTAGCATTAAAAGTTGCATACTATGATGTTGTATTTGGTAGTAGAGATAGGGGCTTTGGGTTGTCAGTTTTAATAGCCACGATAGTCTGGTGGCATTTAAAGGAGTTTGAGGCCGAAATAGTAGATTCAAAAACTAATAGGGTAAATTTTATTGCACGCACATAAGAGGGATAGGAAGGGGGTTTTGATCCCCCTCCCTCCCACACCACCTGGCACCGATGCGTCGGACCGACGGGTCCGTACCAAGGCGGTTACCAAAAGTGTCGAACCGTAGTCGGACAAGAGAACCAAGGTACAG
>JAAETN010000101.1 GCA_024228355.1 Maribacter sp.
GGAAAAGTATGGGGAGCTATTGAAAAATCAACTGGTGAGGAATTTTTATATAAGAATGAAGTGATCAAATTCCGGAATATTGCAATGCGAGGACCCTGGACCTCAGGTGGAATTGAATTTAATTTTGGAATTATCGGCCACCATCCCTCTACCGCAACAGCGGTAGATTATACTACAAGAACAAATACTGATGGTAGTGTTAGTTGTATTGTTGGGAACCTTGATTTGCCTTCTAATACTAGATGGACGGTTGAAATCAGGTTGGAAAAAGATAAGGCCTATTTTGAGACCAATGCCTCGTGGTACAACGCCTCCCCCGTTACAGAATCCTATTATAATTGGATGACAGCCGCTGCTGAAGCCACCTATGACCTAGAATTCTTTATTCCTGGAAACCAATATGTAGAGCATAATGGTAACGCTCATAATTGGCCTATAGATCCTAAAGGAAGAAATTTATCGCATTATAAAAACAACACTTTTGGGTCTTCAAAGTCATATCATATCGTTGGGGAATACAATGATTTTTTTGGAGGATACTATCATGATAGCAAATTTGGTTTTGGCCAATGGTCACCCTATGAAGAAATGCCCGGACAGAAATTATGGCTATGGGACTTATCCCGCGGAGGTGGAATTTGGGAAGATTTACTAACTGATTCTGATGGCCAATATATTGAATTTCAGGCGGGTAGATTGTTTGACCAGTATTCTCCCAGTGATGCAACCAACCCCATAAGTCAGGTAGGATTCGATCCTTATATGATGGATCGTTGGAACGAGATTTGGTTTCCGTATAAAGAAATCGGTGGCATGGTCGATGCCTCGGAACATGGTGTGCTAAATGTAGAGATCAGAGACGGCGAAGCCTATATTGGACTAAACGCACTACAAGAATTGAATCATACTATTCAGGTTTTGGTTAATGGAAACTCGGTTTTCTCAGAATTACTGAAACTAAAACCGATGGGAATTTTTACCAAGACGATTGTGATAAAACCTCAGGATAAGATTAAAATAGTAGTTGATGGCACTGAATTGAATTATAGTAATGACCCTAAAATCAATCATCTAAAACGACCTTTTAAGGAGGACAGTAATTTAACTGTTTCCAAAGTAGAGCAGTTACTTTTTGAGGGAATTGAAGCCTTGGAGTTTAGGGATTTCAATTTATCACATGAAAAATTAACCGAATTGGTACAATTGGATCCTTCCCATAAAACTGGATTAGTAAAACTTGGCGAACTTGAATACCGTAGAACCAATTACGATGAAGCTTTAGAAATAGCGAATACGGTGCTTAAAATGGACACTTACAGCTCTTCTGCCAATTATTTGGCTGGTATAACGTATCGGGCTCAGAAAGATTTTATCAATGCCCTAGAATCATTAGGATGGGCAGCTAGGGATATTAAGTACAGATCTGTTGCATTCGCCCAGATGGCTGAAATCCATTTGGCATTAAAAGATTATAAAAGGGCAAAATACTATGTCGGAAAAGCATTGGCATATAATGCATATAATGTCAATGCCAGAGAAGTGCTGCTATTGATAAGTAGACTTAAAAAGGATGCAACAGCTTTGGAATATGCAACTGAGGCTATTATAGAAATTGACCCACTGAACCATTTCGTTGCAACAGAATCTGCTTTTATGAGCAATGGGAAAAACAGTGGTTCAAAATTTCAAAATGAATTTAAGGAAGAGACCATTTTGCAATCGGCAATACATTACCATTCCCTAGGTATGACCAAGGATGCCCACACTACCCTATCCAATGGTGTATCGAGTCCTAAAAATGAACTTTGGAAAGCCTATTTAATCAGAGAGAAGGAATTATCCCAAAGTAAGGCCCTAATTACCAAAGTAGTTTCTAACAGTATAGATTTTGTTTTTCCATTTAGAAGAGAAACCATCGCGGTCCTTGAATGGGCAGTTCAACAAAATTCGAATTGGAAACTAAAATATTTACTGGCCCAGAATTATTTGGCGGTTGGTCTGGAAGATAAAGGAAAATTAATTTTAAAAACCTTGGGAACCGAACCTGATTCTGATGTATTTTATAGGTTTAGGGCTAAAATACTATCCGAAAACAGCAATGATGATAAACTGAAGGATGTGTTAAAAGCGCTTGGATTGAATAACGAAGATTGGAAAGTATGGGAAGAAGCAATTCAGTTTTATCTCAAAAACAATATGTCCAAGAAGGCTCTTGATTATTCTAAAAAGGCATTTAAAAAATTCCCGGATAATTATAATTTAGGACTTGCACACGCTCAAGCACTTTTAAATGAGGAAGCACATGAAAAAGTAATCGATGTACTTAATAACATTCAAATTCTACCCTACGAACATGCCAGCGAAAGCAGGAAAATATATGAAAAGGCGCATATAGGAGCAGCCTTGAAACAAATCAATAAAAAAGACCTGAACAAGGCTAGTGTGATTTTAGAACAAAGCAAACAATGGCCGGAAAACATTGGTGTCGGTAAACCTTATAATCCCGATGAAAGAATGCAAGATTATTTATTGGCAATGACTTATGGTAAACGTGGGAAGGAAAATGAAAAAGAAAACCTTCTAAAAGGTATCGTAGAATATTCCAACAATAGCATTGACAAATCAATGGTGAACCATGTCTTTGGTTTATTGGCTTTGCAGGAGTTGAAAATGCAAGACGAAATGAAACAGATGATATCGATTCTGAAATCCAGGAAAGACATCAAAAACAATTTGGCTTTGGCATTTTTCAACAAAGATTCCGAAGAGTTGTTAAAAATAAAAAGCAAGTCTGTTATGCGCCAAGATTTATGGGATTTAATGGTATCTGTATTGAATAATTAATAGCCGCTGCATTACCTTTGTGTTTTAAAGTCGTGATTTTTTTGACTACCAATAACCTCAATATCAAACGGATAATATGATACCCACCCACCCTAGGTTTGAGAAGGTAAAACAGTCTGCCACCGATGTCATAGGAACACAAGCTTTTGAACTAAAACAACAGGGGAAATCCCTAGTGGATTTTGGAATAGGTGAGCCTTTCTTCAACACACCTGACCATATTAAATCAGCAGCAAAAACAGCAATCAATAATAACATCACGCATTATACACCAGTAGGAGGTCTGCCCGTGCTTAAGAATGCTATTATTAACAAGCTGAAGCGGGAGAATAACCTCACTTATGGGTCCAGTGAGGTCATTGTTGGTGTGGGTGCGAAACAGATCATATTTAACGCCTTCGTTGCTACCTTGATGGAGGATGACGAAGTAATTATTCCGGCTCCACATTGGGTTTCCTATCCAGATATGGTTCTTTTGGCCGGTGCCAAGCCTATGATTTTACCGACAAAAGCAGAGTTGGGCTATGGTATTGAAGTCGATAACTTAAAAAGATTAATGAGTGACCGTGTAAAATGGGTCATCATTAATTCCCCTAGCAATCCCACGGGAAAAGTTTATTCGCAACAAGAACTGGAAGCCATTGCGAAAGTATTGCGAAAATATCCCAATACTTTTATTCTTTCCGATGATATATATGAGCATGTGATTTTTGATAAACAAGCCTTTTGTACGCTTGGTCAAGTTGCGCCTGATTTGAAAGATAGGATTCTCCTTGTGAACGGGGTTTCTAAAGGGTATAATATGACTGGATGGAGAATTGGCTATGGCGCTGGACCTGAGCACCTTATCAGTGCCCTGATTACCTTGGCCTCGCAATCAACGACCAATGCGTGTAGCATAAGTCAAATGGCGGCCTTAGCGGCACTGGAAGGCCCTCAAGACCTGCATATAAAGCAACGTGATTATTATCAAAACCTTCGCGATATTTTTTGCTCAAAATTGGATACCATACCAGAACTGGATTATGTTCGTTCCCAAGGTGCATTTTATATGTATGTAGACTGCAAGAAATTAATTGGAAAGTACACTCCAAAAAGGGAGAAACTTACGAATGACATATCGGTGGCACATAGCCTACTACATGAAGCTGGCGTGGTCGTAATACCAGGTTCAGCTTTCGGATCATCGCCCTGCTTCAGGGTTTCTCTTGGCGTAAGTAAGGAAACTTTAATTGAAGGGTGTCGAAGAATCAAGGCCTACTGTATGTCCCTTGATTAAGGGTTGATTTTCTATTTAACGGGCTTAATAATAAAACTATAAGATAAATCCTTTGGTTGTATTTGATATTGTTCCAGTGGCATATACCCCCAACTATTGTCACCTCCTACTCCCATTTGCTTATAGTCTATATTAATATTGACCAAATCGCGTTTTATAATATCAATATCATGTCGCTGTAGTTTAGTTTTGCCTGGATCAAAATCGTTGTTGTACTGATGGTGGGCACTAAACTCAAAAGATTGGGGAGCATAAATCTCAATGCCCTTTCCAGCATCATTCACAAAGGTAATCCAACGAACATCTGTTCTGTTCCCGTTTTCCTGTGGTCGTATGTACGGAAAATAGAGCTCTTCAACCATTGCTTCATAATTACCTACAAGTGCTGAGGTCTTTCTGTCTTGATAGTTCTCATGAGGTCCCCGGCCATACCAGTTCACTTTTTGATATTCATTTTTGATAATGAAGTTATTTCCAAATCGTGGCAGTACAGGTAGCTCTGAAGAAATTTTACTTAATTGCGTAGTAATACGTATTTCTCCTTGTTCATTTATATCATAAGTGATACCTACCTGACCATTAACATCCGGTAAATCGAAATTGGCTATAACACTTAATTTCTCCTTGTTGACCTTAAACGGATTTTCTGTAATTTTCAAAATATCAATGGCCTGTTTGTTTTCCCCTGATTCAACTTTTAAATCAACCAGCTTCTGATTATCGGTCCCACCTTTCCAAGCTTTTAATCTTCTAGGCATGCGATAACCGAAATCATTGTCTGTAGTAGCTCTCCAAAAGTTTGTTTTGACACCTCTCA
>JAAETN010000102.1 GCA_024228355.1 Maribacter sp.
GGCTAAGCCTCTGGTTTTGTTCAATCAAAAAATCAAAATTTCTGTCAAACTCATGCCCTGAAATTCCTAAAACCACTTCGTAATGGGTATAGTAACGGATTTCATAGTAAATTTGAATTGTTTCAAGTGTATTATTATATTATCGTCATGTTCAATGGAAACTTTATCTCAAGAGAAGGGAATATTTTTAACCTGAAACGGTTGTTTTTGAGGGAAATTTGAAGCAGAATGGCCAACAGTGTTTAGAACAGATTGTAAGTTTGCAAATTTTATGTGAAAATGTTTAATATAGAGTATTAGATAAATGGAGTCCTATATCTTTTTTCTCCACCAAGTCCCCTTTGTTGCCCTGCCAATACAATATACTCCTAGCATTAATAAATAAGAAATAAGGTCGGTCCTCGTAAATAACTAGCAATATGTGTTTACGAGGACCGACCCTTCTTCTGCTAACTCCTTGTCTAACAATATGGGCGATACTGGACTCGAACCAGTGACCCCTTGCTTGTCGAATGAGGGGTCACTGGTTCGAGTAACAATCACTTGGCTACTTAACATTTACTGTTTGTTCACATCCAAACTCCAAATTTGGCGTAGCCAAAAACGCTGTAGTCAACTCCACTGTATCACCAGAATTGATAAGCGTGTTATCAGCTTTTGTTAAATAACTGATAGAGACATAACACGCACTTAATCAGGCTATTATGATTAATTAATAAAACGTCATTTATTTGACTTAGGGTACGCGAAAAAATAACTTTACAATCTATTGCGCTCAGGTTCAGGTCAGATTTGGTCGAGCTGATCGAGCTGAACCGCAAGCGTAGCCTGAGCTACACGGAGGATTCAGTGAGTGAAGATCGGACAAAGATGACTTGAAAATGAGATGCCCGCCCGGCCAATGCCGTTCGGACGGGCAAGAATGTAAAGTTGTTTTTTCGCGTACCCTTAACACCAATTCCGGACTTACAACAACCCCCGTTCAAAGTTACCTATCGTCGAATTTTTAATTTTCTTCCCACTGTGAATCCCAGAGATAATATCACGAACTGTCTCAATTGAATAGTCCTTATAGCATAAA
>JAAETN010000103.1 GCA_024228355.1 Maribacter sp.
CGACCTAAGAAGATGGGGCAATTCTACCGAAATAATGAATGCATACTTCCAAAACGAAGCCCGTATAATTACCAACTTTGGTCAAAAAGTTGGAACATGGAGTCCAACTTATGATTTGTTCCCAATTCCACTTAGTGCAATTGATTTAAGTGGTGGTATTCTTACACAGAATCCAGGATATTAAATCAATCATTTTAATAGCATTTTAATTAAGACAGGGCATTATTAAATGCCCTGTTTTTTTTACTTTTACATTCCAATTTTGCACAATGAAAAAGCCCCTTTTTTTAATATTGATTATCGTTATTTTTTTCTCCTGTACAGACAAAATAGAAAAGGATACTTCCAATAAGATTTTCAATAAGCTAGAATCAAGTGAAACCGGTATCTCCTTTACCAATTCTTTGGTTGAAAATGATTCCCTCAATTATTTCACCTATGGGTACATATACATGGGAGGGGGTGTATCTGCCGGGGATATCAATAATGACGGTCTTATTGACCTCTATTTTACAGGTAATATGGTTCCCAACAAATTATATTTGAATAAAGGGAATTTACAATTTGAGGACATAACGGAAAAAGCTGGAATCCCAGGAGACTCCAGGTGGTATACCGGTGTTACAATGGCCGATGTGAATAATGACGGACTTCTTGATATTTACTGCGCCGTCGGTGGAAAATTTGGTCCTAGGGAAAACCAATTATTTATCAACAATGGGGATTTATCCTTTTCAGAAAAAGCAAACCAATTTGGATTGGATGATAGTAATAATAGTGTACAATCTACATTTTTTGACTATGATCTTGATGGGGATTTGGATGTATATGTTGCAAACTATCCCCCCACTCCCTTTAATGCCCCTAATCAACATTACCTCCTAAAAAAAAGCTTCACCAAAGACGAAGAAACAGATAGGCTTTTTAGAAACGACGGTGCTGTTTTCACCGATGTGACTGAAATGGCAGGACTTAAGACCTTTGGCCTTTCATTAAGTGCAACTGTCGGGGATCTAA
>JAAETN010000104.1 GCA_024228355.1 Maribacter sp.
GGCATTAAGTTTTTCTTGATGATCTTATTTTTCTTTTTGATAACCAATACCAATTGGCGGATTCCATGATTGGGTCCCACGGGAATGATCATTCTACCGCCTACTTTCAATTGGTCTATAAGGGGTTGGGGTATTGAATCGGCACCTGCGGTAACCATAATTGCATCGAAAGGGGCCTTAGTTGGCAAGCCGTGGTAACCATCGCCCCATATGACTTCTACATTAGTATAACCCAAGTCCCTCAATCTTTTTTTTGCTGTTATGGCCAATACCTCTACAATTTCAATAGTGTACACCGAATCAACGATTTTAGCAAGTACTGCAGCTTGATAACCAGAACCAGTACCGATCTCAAGTACATGATGGTTAGGTTTTAAATGGAGCGCTTGGGTCATAAACCCGACAATATAGGGCTGCGAAATGGTTTGACCATTGCCAATGGGCAAAGGCCTATCAGTATAGGCATAACCTTTCATATTATCGGGCACAAATTCATGCCTTGGCACATTCAACATCGCCGTAATGGTACGAAGATCTTGGATATCCCTGCCCTGCAATTGCATTTTTACCATGAGCTCTCTTTGGATCTGATAATCCGTTTGGCCTACTGCAATGTTACAGCATATTAAAAGTGCGCTCGTAAATAGTAGAATGATCTTTTTCATTTTTGTGAAATTTCTAAATCCATTTTTCAGGAACATAAAAATATAGCATTAAATAAAGTACCAAAATGATCTTGGTCATTAGCACTTTTATATAAGGTAGATCAGATTTTGGGTATGTAAGGCAGGTTTACACACCCACTTGTCTAATCTTTAAGATGAAGACTTGTCAATACCTGAAACACTAATGAAGAAGAATTATATAAAATTGGTTTTAAGAAAGTTATTTCCGTTCAATGTCATAATCCGATCAATAATATCATCCGCCTTAATATTGTTTTCAGGTACTTTAAAACCGGCATCCTTCATATAATTGTAGGCATGGCGCTCCAAAAAATCAGCGAGAAAAGGTAGTTCTTCGGAAGTCCAGAAAGCATTTAAAGGGTCTATGATGCCATCAAAATCAGACCCAATGACCATACAATCCCATGCAAAAAGTCCTTCATGGTCAAGAACCTCCAAAACATGTTGTACCTGATTCCATAATAGTTCGGACCTATAGTGCATTATTTTGGAACGCCTTGAGGAGTGTTTGGTATTTTTCAATGTTTTCTTACTGGCTATTCTCCGCTCATCCAATTGCAAGCCAAAAATTCCTTTGCTTTTTGCGATTCTAATGATTTCATCATCAAAAAAATTAATATCCACGGGATTAAACTTCTTTGCAACTTTAGAGCCTGTTTGCTTTGGTGTGGCAACTGATCTCATCCCGTTGACAGCCCCATGACTAACAATAATGGGAATGTTCTTATAGGCTGCTGTATTATCGATAAGCGCATAAAAATCCTGTCTTGAAGCGACACTCATATGCTTTAGGTCAATCAAAATGCGTTTGCCATTGGTAGTACTTAATAATGATTTCACGACTTTGATTCCCAAATCAGTAAATCCAGTATCGATACCTTCTGATTGGTCAACCTTCTTCCTCACCAGTTTGGTAAAACTCTCGGCATGTCCGCATAAATGGTTCCAGAAATGGTGCGCAATTGCGACAAACAAGGGTGGTGTATCCCAATTTTTTATCTTTTGGAGATTGGCTAAAAACTCATTTTCATTGGGGGCTTTGTTTATGCGCTGATTCAATACATGCATCCCTTCAATCGAAAGAACAACGCAAATCGTATGTTGGTTATCTTGGTCTTCGGCCCTTATCGCTTCAATTTCATCATAATTATGAACCAGTTTGTATCTATACTTTCCTTCAGGAAAGCGCTTTACCAACCCATCGAGCTGCTTATAAAAATCATGCTCCATTTCAAGATCCTTGAAATAATCATTCATGGCCTGTACGGCATCTACCCTTTTCTTACCTACTCCAGTGGCGAAGTTCGAAGCAATATCCTTTATGAACTCATTCTTGATTTTATTTACAAAAAACCATTTTTCGATAGGATAAAGCGATACACATACGATGGAAACGCCGCCTTTTGCCAAACTTGTGAAATTGGCTTGGGAAAATTTGGTCAAATGGATAATATAGTTGATAAATTTGTCCAAGAGCGATGGCGGGTTGTATCTCCAAATGCTATTGGTCCTATTTCTATTGGGATTATTTCTGCCAATTACCTTGTAATTATAGCTCTTACCATAGGGTTTCATTGCTGAATGACAATGAAAATCAATATAATTATTTCTCTCAAAAGCCATAATTGCCAGATTTTGGTGGTTTTCCCTAAAATTATAGATTATCGGACAAAAATCAATAGGGATTTCCCTTCTTTTTTCAATGCTTTACGTGTTTCAAAGCACTTAATTTTTGACATTTTAATAAGGAGTGACTTCTTAGCCAATCGTTTTTAATTGCAAAAATGCTCGCTGTAGATTTTTGGTAATTTCGCCAATTTCATCACCTTTATAATAGAAATGTCCATCAATTTTTTTTATGGATGCTATCTGTGTACTCGTACCCGTTAAAAAGGCCTCGTCCATCTCTGTCATTTGTTGTTTAAAAATGCCTTTTTCGCGTACTTCCAATTTTAGTTTATCGCAAAGTTCCAAAACCACTTGTCTTGTAATACCATCCAATATATATTCATTTGCTGGATGTGTATAAACAACTTTATCCTTCACAAAAAACACATTACAATGCGAAGCTTCAGTTATAATGTTTTTGCGTACCAAGAGGGTCTCATAGCAATCATTCTGCATGGCATATTCATTGGCCATAACATTCCCTAACAACGAGGTTGTTTTAATATCGCAACGTGACCATCTAAAATCCTCCATAGTCTTTACGCTTGAATTAATGGTATTTATTTCGGGAAAGGTTTTGGATGTGGCATACATCATCACTGTTGGTGCAATATCATGGGGGAAAGCGTGTTTTCTTGGTGCTACACCCCTACTAACTTGAATATATAATAGGCAGTCGTTTTCTAGTAAGTCCGATTCCTTGAGCAACTTGGGAATTGCTGTAACTAAAAATCGGATATCAAGATCTATATTTATCTTTTGAAGACATGCTTCAAGACGATTTAGATGGGCTTGTTCATAAAAAAAACGTCCACCCATCCGTGCCATTACCTCATAGATGCCATCACCAAACAAAAATCCTCTATCAAAAACAGATATTCTTGCTGCTTTAGCATCCAATATTTTACCATTCAGCCATACTTTTTTGGGGTAATGTAGCATTATAAGACAACTTTTGTTTTCGCTGTTCTAAACTACTCATATTAATCGATATTAATTGTTACCATCGAATAGGATTCTTCATAATTGTTCTTAAGTTGTCGGTTTAAAAAATTATTAAATCGTAATCAGGAAAGCATTACATTTAAAAATTGGGTATACCCATAAATTCAATAGTCAATATTGTAACCTTTTATAACAATTAGTGTCTATTTAGATAGAACAACAAATCCTTAATAGATGTCAACCAAACCAACTAAACAAAGAATTGAAATTATTGACGCATTGAGGGGGTTCTCACTTGCGGGTATAGTCATAGTTCATTTTGTAGAGAATTTTATTGGTTCGGCGGTCCCTGAGAATGTATTGGAGGGCATGCATGTGGGTCCTTTGGACTATGTTGTGGATGCCTTTATTGGCCTATTTCTTAGAGGTAAATTTTTTGCGCTATTCTCTTTTCTTTTTGGATTGAGTTTCTTTATTCAAATGGATAATGCCCAGAAAACCGGTAAATATTTTGGTCCTCGATTTTTGTGGCGTTTAGTTATATTGTTAATCATAGGCGGCTTACACCATATGTTCTATCGTGGCGATATTCTAACCATTTATGCGCTTCTAGGCATATTTCTCATACCCTATTTTAAATTGAGCAATAAATGGGTGCTTGGTTGTATGGCATTATTGTTTTTTGGATTAGGACGTTTTATTGTTTTTGCCATAACGCATGGAGAAAATATATTTAGCCCGGGAGGCATAATGCCCGATGATCCTGAGGCACTGGCCTACTTCAATACCATAAATAATGGCTCGCTCAGTGAAATCTTTGTTTCCAACACAACCATCGGTCATTTGAACAAATTGGAATTTCAGCTTGGGATTTTCGGCAGGGGTTATCTCACTTTTGGTTTTTTTCTTTTGGGATTGTATGCAGGTCGAACCGGCTTCTTTTTAAGATTGGATGAAAACAAGAAGTTGATTAAAAAAGTGCTCATTGGAGCAATCATACTCTTTGTGATTTCAATTGTCCTTACTGCCCTAATCTTTATGCAA
>JAAETN010000105.1 GCA_024228355.1 Maribacter sp.
AATAGACAGATGATGTAAAACCACCAAAGCGATCAGGAAGATTCTTAAGTTGTCAATGTAAAAAATTCGTGCAGCCTTTTTCATGTTTTTATCATCTTACCAGCAATTCCATTCTTAACTCATACTTATCTCTTTTTGCAGTACCAGTTTTTCCAAAATACCGGTCTTCCATTCATCCATTGTATATTGCCTCATTCTTGTCATTTTTTCTTTGTTGTTTTAAATTTTTGCTAACGGTTCGGCCCTGCCTGTCGGCAGGCAGGTATGGTTTCGCCACGCCCTTAGGCATGATGAATTATAGCCATTGTTAGCATTCGCTATCATGATTGCGTCCTCCGTGTTTCACTTGGCAATGGGACCAGCGGTTATTCCTTTTTCTAAATCAAAACTATCTCCCACGGATCCAACAATAGCGTTTGATCTACTCAAATCTAATAGATTTCTAAGGGTATAAAGTGAATTGATTCCAGTGCAGTGAGCTCCCATTATATTAGAAACTCCAAAATCTTGTAGTTTACTTGATGTCCATTTTAAATTATCATCCGTAGCATTAACTAGATGAAAACCACCAATAACAGTATAAACACGTTTATCATAAATATTTAATCTAATATGCTCTAATGTGTTAACGATGCCTGCATGACCGCATCCTGAAACCAAAACAAACCCATCCTCCGTTTCAATCACCAGAGACTGATCTTCCGGAATAGTGTCTTCTATTGAATCGGGTCCCATTTGTATTTTACCACCTTCATACCAATTTTTTTCATCATGAATTCGTTTAATTGGTCCAGTTATCCAAACACCTGAAAATAATTCAAACTGATTTTCATAGACAATGATTTTTACGCCATCCGCTTCGAGGGCGGCTTTAACATTAGGCATGTTGTTTTCATAATTCAGCCTTTCTCTGAATATACCTTTACCCACATGGACTCGGATTAAGGCATTAGGATTGGTTTTTTTTAATTCATTTCTAAGGGTAAGAAGTCCTCCTGTATGATCTCTATGATTATGGCTCAGAAAAACATCCTCTACATCCGATAAGTCGATACCTAATTCCTCAGCATTTCGCAAAACAGTCTCTGGGTATTTTCCCGTATCAAATAGTATTTTCTTACCATCCACTTCAACCAAAGCTGAATATCCCCATTCACCAATCCCATTAAAATTTACCAACATAGTGGACAATGTGGTTACCTTCAATGTAGAAACAGGTTTACTTTCCTTCTGCCCCATTATTAAGGAGCTATTCAGTATAATTATGACTATTAGTATATGATATCTTTTTAAGGCCATGATTCCTTTTTATATGAATGCTAACAATTGTATATAGTAGCTAGTTACATCAAATTTAAGAAATATAGTTACAAGTAATTATATTCCCACTTTAACTACCGTGATAACTATTTATACTTTTGGAACTGGTTTAAATATCATAGTTACGGTCCCATAAAACGGCCATTTTATGGGACCATTTTTCAAATAATAAAAACAACAATTGATTATTTTTGGCTTTTAATATTTGTTCAATGTGTTTCCCTTTAGGATTTGTACCTGTTTACAAAACGCCTAAGAATCTCATTGGGAACAGGAGCTTTCGAATCCCTAATGGCATTTATTAATTCCCCAGCTTGCCCAGGAGGAAAATAACCAAAATACTTGTAGACTTTGATTCGCAAAATGAACTCATTGGCATCGGCCTCTGGGTGAAATTGTGTAGCATAAATGTTTTTTTTAATCCGAAACATTTGAATGGGACACCCCTTGGAAGTAAGCAATAGCTCGGCTCCTGGTGGCGTATGGTCACAAGCTTCTTTGTGACCGACAAAAGCTGAAAAAGTTTGGGGCAGATTTTTAAGTAAAGGATCTTTCATCCCGGCATCGGTCATAGTTACATAAACAATTCCAAGAGTTTCGGCATATGTATTTGAAATGGTTGCCCCACAGTATTTTCCCAAATGCCCATTTCCTGAGCAAGCCCCAAAGAAAGGAAAGTCCTCTGGAACTACTTGGTCGAACAGCCCAATGAAAAAATGTTCTATCTTCTTTTGTACAAGACTCTTTTTTTCTTCAGGAATGCTTACATCAAACGGGCTACCTCCAGCAAGGATTGCCGAATAATCATGAATGTCAATTTCTGGAATAGGTTCTTTCTCAAGACGAATGCGATGTAGCTCATGAGGTTCTAATCCGCCAACACGCAGAAAAGCTTCGAATTCACTTCTAGTTGTCTCATCTTCCGGTCTCATCTGGAGCATTAGAAACTTTTTCACAGAATTTGATCTTTATTGTGGTTTATA
>JAAETN010000106.1 GCA_024228355.1 Maribacter sp.
TGTTTTTAATTGTTTGGTGGATAGAAGAATTAGATTGATAGGTGCAGATGAAGCTGCAAGGGAACTTGGAATGAACTTTCCAGAAGGAATCCAAATGGTGGGCTTTGAATCGAAAAATGTATTGACCAATACTGGGAAAAATACTTGGGATAAGCAATCTGGGATGCTATCGATATGGATATTAAGTATGTTAAATTCAACGGATGAAACCAATGTGATTATTCCATTTAGGACAGGTGATGAATCTGAATTGGGAAAAATGGTAACCGACGATTATTTTGGTAAGGTACCCGAAAATCGGTTAATGGTCATGGATAGTGTACTTCTTTTCAAGGGAGATGGCAAACAAAGGGGCAAGATTGGGATTTCACCCTATAGGGCCTTGCCATTCATAGGGAGTTTTGATGCCAAGAACAAGGTATTATCGGTAGCTAAATTCACATTACCCGAAGGAAAAACAGATTATGTGAATTCGGAATGGGTGCACCAAGAATATCCCTTTGCTGGTGATGCCGTAAATGCCTATAATGATGGGCCGTTGGAGGATGGCACCCAATTGGGACCTTTTTACGAATTGGAAAGCTCTTCCCCCGCAGCTGACTTGAAACCCAATGAAAATATTGTGCATAAACACCAAACGTATCATTTTGAAGGGGATGAAAAAGCTTTGGATCAATTAGCCAGGCAATTGTTTGGGATTGCATTAGACGATTTAAAATAAGCCATGATTACGAATGAAATGGACACTTGTTCATAGTAATTTTCAAAAAAAGAACTAATAATCAGTAAATTATGAAATGGAATGTATTAGTTATAGGAATGGTATTTATTGCCGGCTGTACCGTCACACCTAAAGAAGAGGTATTTCCCCTTTCAAATATCCATCAATATTATAAGGCTGCCCCTGATAGTGTAGAAACCCGTTGGATCAGTTCTGAAAATAAAATGGGAAAAAAAGGCGAAGGTGGAATGACCAATAAAGGAGCAAAAGGCGATGCTTTTTCCATGATTGGCCCCAAAGACACGTTAGTGGTATTTAACCAAAATGGAAGTGGGATTATTACTAAAATGTGGATGGCCAACTCCTTTGCATGGTCATTGGAGAACCGAAGGAAAATTAGTATCAATATATATTGGGATGGAGAAGAAAAACCTGCTGTATCTGTTCCTTTCACTGATTTTTTTAGCATTGGTTTGGGTTTGATGCGTCCTTTCGAAAACGAATTCTTTTCAATGCCCGAAGGACGTTCTTTCAACTGTGCCATTCCAATGCCTTTTCGCAAGGCCGCAAAAATTGAAATTGTCAATCAGACGGATAAGTTTGTCATGTTTTATTACAAGATAAATATGCTGAGCGTACCTAAATTGGCAGATGATGTTTTGTACTTTCACGCGTATTGGAACAGGGATACCACTACGACCAAAGGAGTTGATTACACTGTATTGCCAAGTGTTGAAGGCAGAGGTAGGTATTTGGGGACCAATATTGGGGTGATAGGAAATGAAAAATACAGGGGAACCTGGTTTGGTGAAGGTGAAGTAAAGATTTACTTGGATGGTGATGAACAATATCCTACGCTGTCAGGGACCGGTACTGAGGATTATATAGGTACCGGATGGGGACAAGGAGAATACATCAATAAAATTCAAGGGTCAACAGTATCTAACAAAGAACATGATATCTACACTTTTTATCGCTTTCATACATATGATCCCGTTTATTTTCATCAGGATTGCAGAGTGACCTTGCAACAAATCGGTAATTCCACAAAATCAAGAATTGTGGAAATGAACAAAAATGGTGCTGATATTGAACCTGTATGGACCTATGTTGAAAAGGATGGCTATAATGCTGCCAAACGGTTTTTGGATATGGATGACCCTCCAAAGGTTGATAGTGATGATTTTCCTGAGAATACCTCGACTAATTTCTATCGCAGCGACGATGTTTCGGCAACGGCCTATTTTTATTTGGATAGGCCGTCCTCTAACCTCCCTGGCCTTCCTTCATTGGAACTCAGGCTAAAGCATATCAAGGAAAAGGTATATGACCCATTGGGGGAGAAATAATACTACGACTGTCTTGAAGGACAATTGTATATTTTTCAGTTTTGGGGCGGCTGTTTCGAAGCACATAAAATAGGATGTAAATTTGGTGTCACAGTATCTATAAAAATGAAATACCATTTAAATGAAGCGCAGAAATTTTATAAATAGAGTAGGTCTTGGGACTGCAGCTGCTGTTCTTCCCAATACCATACTTTCTTTTACGCCGTCACTCAACTCAGAAAATAGCGTATTGAATTTTGGAATTATTGCGGATGTGCACAAAGATTTGATGCCTGACGCCAATAAACGTTTGGAAAAGTTCATTTCAGAAGCCAATCATAGGAAAGTCGATTTCATAATCCAACTGGGTGATTTTTGTATGGCCGAAGATGGGAACAAGGCTTTTATGAACATCTGGGAAACCTATAAAGGTCCTAAA
>JAAETN010000107.1 GCA_024228355.1 Maribacter sp.
AGGTTCACGGGAATGACAATAAAATTATATCTATGGCAAATTATTCTAGGATAGAGGTTGCAACCGTTATGAGGGAAACAGGAATGGTTCCTTTATTTTATCACCCAGATATCGAATTGGGGAAAAATGTATTGAAAGCCTGCTATGATGGTGGTGCTCGATTAATGGAGTTTACGACTCGAGGAGACTTTGCTTTTGAAGTGTTTTCGGAGCTGAACAAGTTTACCATTAAAGAATTACCGGGCATGATTATGGGCGCTGGCTCGATTACCGATGCTGGGGCCGCATCCCTTTTTATACAGATGGGAGCCAATTTTATCCTTACCCCTTCATTAAGAGAGGATATTGCCCTTGTTTGTAATCGCAGAAAGGTATTATGGTCACCTGGTTGTGGTTCGCTTACTGAGATTAACAAGGCGGAGGAATTGGGCTGTGAGATAGTAAAACTGTTTCCAGTTTCTACTTATGGCCCGGGATTTGTCAAAGCAATCAAAGGCCCACAACCATGGACAAGTATAATGCCAACAGGAGGTGTCAGTACTGAGGAATCTAATCTCATGGCTTGGTTTGATGCGGGTGTAACCTGTGTGGGTATGGGATCCAAACTTATTTCAAAGGAAATTTTGGCAAATAACGATTTTGAAACCCTAAAAAATGATGTCCAAAGAGCTTTAAAAAATATAAAAAATATAAGAACACAATAATAATCTTTATCTTTTAATCTTGTTTAAATCTTTAAAGATAAATTGGATGTACCGTATACCGGGGTTCCTTACGTTTGAAATTCAAAATGACCAAAAAAAAATCAAATAGTATATTCAACCTTATCGGTCCTGGGTTTATAACCGCGGCTCTGGTGTTAGGCCCTGGAAGTCTTGCGATAGCTTCTAAAATTGGAGCTATTTACGAATTTCAACTACTTTGGATCGTACCGCTCTGTATTCTATTCATGGGAGCCTTTACCATTATTTCTACCCGAATCGGACTCAGTTCGGACCGTACGTTGATTCAATTAGTTCGTGAAAAATATGGGAACACCATCTGTATAATTATAGGGGTTGGTCTTTTTATCGTGGCAGCTTCGTTTCAGGCCGGTAACTCCATTGGGGCAGGTATGGTGTTCGGTGAGATTTTTGCTTCTTCATCAGGACCCTGGGTAATTGCCTTTTCGATCATTGCGATTATACTGCTGTTCTTTAAATCCTTCTTCAAGATTCTGGAAAAGATTATGATTGCGATGGTGGTTCTAATGCTAATTTCTTTTGTAATTACCCTGATTATATCCAAACCCGATACCGCACTCATAATGAGCCAGTTCAATTTTAGTTTACCCAGAGGTTCCGAGTTTTTGGCCTTTGCTTTAGTGGCCTCTAGCTTTTCGGTTGCCGGTGCATTTTACCAATCCTATTTGGTGCAGGAAAAAGGATGGGACAAGAGCAAATCCAAGTCACATGAAAATGAAAGCCTATCGGGTATCCTTATTTTAGGTATTATAACGTCAACAGTGATACTAACGGCGGCGTCTGTGCTCTTTCCTCAGGGGATACAGGTGAATTCCGCTACTGAAATGGGAAAGACCTTGGAACCTATTTTCGGGAGTTATGCAACATTGATTTTTATGCTGGGTCTTTTTGCAGCGTCCTTTTCTTCTTTAATAGGAAATGCCACTCTAGGTGGGGTCTTGCTATCTGATGCCCTTAATATTGGTAGAAAATTGGAATCCCAAAATGTACGCTATGTTATTATGTCAGTCATTTTGATTGGTGCTGCGGTAGCGACTCTTTTTGGTAGCCTTCCTATTGATCTAATAGTAATGGCCCAGGGCTTCACAATCATTGTCGTACCCATAATTGGATTAATGCTCTACTTAATCGCTAGGGACAGAGCTAGAAGGAATCATTTTAAAATAGGTTTGCCATTGCAAGGAGTATTAATCTTAGGATTGATGTTATTATTGTTTTTAGCCGGGGCGAACGCTTATAATATTTTTATAAAATAAATTGAAAGTAATGATAGATACTGTTAAGCAACTGGAGACAAGACTCTCTGAACCTTCAAAACGTCTTATCGAAGACATCACCAGAATAGAAGGCGATATTATGATTTTAGGTTTGGGTGGAAAAATGGGGCCATCTTTGGCCAAGCTTGCTAAAAAGGCGGTAGATGCATCAGGCACCCATAAAAAAATAATGGGGGCTTCGCGATTTTCCGATAAAGACCTTTTTAAAGAATTGACAGATTTTGGCATCGAATGTATTAAAGTAGATCTGTTGAACGACGATACTTTGATGCAATTGCCAGAAGCCAAGAACATTATTTACATGGCAGGTAATAAGTTTGGTACATCGGGCAATGAACATTTTACCTGGGCAATGAATGCTTACCTTCCAGGAAGGGTTTCCGAAAAATACAGGAATTCCAAAATTGTCGTATTTTCTACAGGAAACGTATACCCCTTCATGCCTATCGACAACGGTGGTGCAAAGGAAGATGTTAAGCCATCTCCCATTGGAGAATATGCCCAGTCCTGTCTAGGAAGAGAGCGTATATTCGAGCATTTTTGTATCAAGAACGGTATAAAAATGGTTTTGTACCGTTTGAACTATGCACTAGATCTCAGGTATGGCGTTTTGTTGGAAGTTGCAAATAAGGTAATGAACAAAAAACCCATCGATTTGAGCATGGGTTTCGCAAATGTAATTTGGCAGGGTGATGCCAATGAATATGCCATTCGTAGTCTACTACACTGCGAATCACCTGCCAAAAAATTAAACATAACGGGCCCGGAGATGATATCTGTTAAATGGCTTGCCAAGGAATTCGGAAAATTATTGGACAAAGACCCTATTTTCGAAAATAGTCCGGCCAAAACTGCTTTATTGAACGATGCCTCCAAATCATATAAATTGTTCGGAAAACCTCTGGTTTCCCTTGATGAAATGATACAGTGGACAGCTCATTGGGTTACAAAAGGTGGCGAGCAACTCGGCAAGCCGACACACTTTCAAGAAAGAAAGGGGGACTATTAGCCCAAACGCCCTTAAAGAATAAAA
>JAAETN010000108.1 GCA_024228355.1 Maribacter sp.
ACCTAAGTGTTCCAAAATATCCATATCCAAAATATCCTAAATTAGAAAAAGAAGCTGCAGATAATCCTAATCATAAATATCCATTTGCAGAAGGCGAAAAGCTTTCAACAGGATTACGAGAGGCAACTCTTACAGAAAATCCTTATCCAATAAAAGGTTGGTTTGTATATGGAACTAATTTAACTCAATCATTGCCAAACACTCAAGAGACAATTGCTGCAATTCAAAAATTAGATTTGATGGTTGTTGTTGATGTTGTTCCAAGTGAAATAGCTGGTTGGGCAGATGTTGTCTTACCGGAAACGGTATATCTAGAACGATATGATGATTTGAATACTCCTCTTTTTAAACAAAGCTTTGTTGCTCTTCGTCAGCCGGTTGTTGATGCTCCAAATGATCAAAAACCAAATTGGTGGATTGCTAAAAAGTTAGGTGAAATACTAGGATTAGGAAAATATTTTCCATGGAAAAATGTTGAGGAATATTTAGATACGAGATTGAAGGGTGTCGGTTTAAGTTTGGCAGAACTTCAAAAGAAAGGTGTCGTAAAAGATACAAAAGAACCAATTTATTTGGGTAAGAATGAAGAGCCAGAATTTTATACACCTTCTGGAAAGATTGAGTTTTATTCTTCTCAACTTAAAGAGAAAGGATTTGACCCAATACCAAAATATACAAAACCTGAAGAACCGCCAGCAGGTTACTTTAGATTGTTGTTTGGTAGAGCACCTGTACATACTTTTAGTAAAACTCAATCAAACCGTTTTTTGTCAGACTTAATGGAAGAAAATGAAGTGTGGCTTAATGTTGATGTTGCAAATAGGATGGGATTAAAAAATGGCGAGTATGTTAAGTTAAAGAATCAAGATGGTGCAATGAGCGGAAAAGTAAAAATAAAAGCAACAGAAAGAATAAGAACTGATTGTGTTTATATGGTTCATGGGTTTGGACAACGAGCAAAAATGTATAGAAAAACATTTGATAAAGGTGCAAGCGACTCACAATTAATAACAAAATATAAAATGGATCCATTAATGGGCGGAACAGGAATGAATGTGAATTTTGTAACAATTGAGTTGGAGGCATAAATGGCAAGATTTGGAATGGTAATAGATACTACCAAATGTGTTGGTTGCCAAGATTGTGTAATTGCCTGCCAAGCAGAAAATAATGTACCACAGGGATTTTGTAGAGATTGGATAACTACTGAAGCTAAAGGAAAATTTCCAACAATTGAAATGGAAATTAGATCAGAAAGATGCAACCATTGTACAGACGCACCATGTATTTCTTGCTGTCCAACCGGAGCAAGCCATTACCATGATGTTGGTGGAGTTGTTTTAGTTAATCATGATGAATGTATTGGTTGTAAAGCATGTATTGCATCTTGTCCCTATGATGCAAGATATGTTCACCCAGAAGGTTATGTTGATAAATGCACATTCTGTATTCACAGAGTTGAGAAAGGTCAAGATCCGGCCTGTGTTTCAGTTTGTCCAACTCACTGTATGCATTTTGGAGATTTGGATGATCCAAATAGTAAAGTAAGTAAGCTTTTACAATCAAGAAGAAATCATTCACTATTACCAGAAGCTGGAACAAAACCAAACATATTTTATTTGACGTAAAAATTTAGGAAAGTTTATTATGAACGAAATAACAACAACAAGACATAATCCCTTTATTGATCCAACACTCCAAGTTTGGAACTGGGAAATTCCTGTTTATCTTTTTCTGGGAGGAATGGTTGCCGGGATGATGATAATTTCCGGATACTTTTTGTTTAAGGGAAGACATAAAGAAGAAAATTGTTCTTGCTACTATTTACCATATATCAGCTTTGTTTTATTATCTGTTGGAATGCTAGCATTGTTTTTAGATTTAGAACATAAACTTTATGTCTGGAGACTTTACACAACTTTCCAAATAACATCTGCAATGTCTTGGGGCTCATGGATTTTGGTTTTAGTATACCCAATTCTTTTTGTAAATATTTTATTACGACCTCCAAAAATGCTGACAGATAAATTTCCAATTGTAATTGAATGGCAAAAAGTTTTACTAGAAAAAACTTCGTGGATAAAAAACATAGGTGTACTTACAATGTTTTTTGGGGCGGGTATTGGGTTATATACCGGAGTCTTACTTAGTTCACTTGGTGCTAGACCGCTTTGGAGTTCGTCAATTTTATGGATGCTATTTTTAATCTCAGGTCTTTCTGGGGCTGCAGCTTTTGTTCATGTAATTGCTAAAGATGCTTATGAAAGAGTTCTTTTGGCAAAGGCGGACAATGCATTTTTAATTATTGAACTTTTTGTAATTGCGCTTTTTATAATAGGATTAAAAACAGCTACTGAAGTACAAGCTTCAGCTGCAGATTTGTTATTGGTCGGGAAGTTTGCATCAAGTTTTTGGGTTTTTGTAATTGGGTTAGGAATTATCATTCCATTATTCATTCAGTTGTTAGCTGTTAATCATAAAATTAACCACACACCTCTTGCACCATTAATGGTAATAATTGGTGGATTGATTTTAAGATTCGTAATTGTTTCAGCGGGTCAATACAGTCATTGGTTTGCGTTGAATTAAAGCTTTAGTTTTAATTAAATATATTGGAGAAAAATATGTTCAAATTTAAAGATTGGTTTCACCACCATCACCACGATAATGTTCGTAAAGGTGAGTTGACTCCTTATCATTACACAAATCCTTACTTAATAGGTATACTATTAGGTATAGTCCTGCTTGCAACTTTTGTGATTATGGGAAGAGGACTTGGGGCATCTAGTCCGTTAAGTACAGTTGTTGCAGTAACGGTAAATGCAGTTTCACCTGAAACAACTCAAAACAATTCCTTTTTTCTGGGTTATCTCGGGGATGGTGAAACAAATCCATTTAAGAATTGGTTGGTTTTTCAAGTTCTTGGTGTAATTGTTGGCGGGTTTATTTCTGGAGCTATTGCTGGAAGGGCAAGGTTTATTGTTTCAAAAGGTCCACGCATATCAAATAATAAAAGATTTCTATTTGCATTTATTGGTGGAACTCTAATGGGTTTTGGTGCTAAGATGGCTCGCGGTTGTACAAGTGGACAAGGGCTTACCGGTGGTGCTTTGTTAAGTCTTGGTGGTTGGGTCTTTATGATTGCAACTTTTGCTGGGGCTTATGCTTTTGCTTATTTTGTAAGGAGACAATGGACATGAATTTACCATTATTTAAATTTGGATACTTCAATGATGAAGTTAGTTTGATAGTAGCTTTTGTTATAGGGATTGCATTCGGTTTTGTTTTAGAGCGTGGTGGTTTTGGTAGTGCGAGAATGCTTGCAGCACAATTTTATTTTACAGACATGAGAGTTTTTAAAGTAATGTTTACAGCAATTACATTCGCTATGATTGGAGTATTTTACTTATCATGGCTTGGATATTTAGATCTTTCACTAATTTATTACTCTGATACTTATTTGTTACCACAAGCACTGGGAGGATTAATTTTAGGTATAGGTTTCGTAATTGGGGGTTATTGTCCAGGTACTTCAGGGGTTGGTATAGCAACAGGAAAAATTGATGCAATGTTTTATGGTGTTGGTGGATTGTTTGGAATATTTGTTTTTGGTGAAATGTTTCCATGGATTGAAGACTTTTATAATTCAACAAATATGGGGAAAATTAATTTGCCGGAATTTTTAGGTTTGGATTATGGAATTGTTTTATTTATTGTAATTCTTATGGCAATAGCTGGATTTACAGGAGCTGATTGGGGAGAAAAACTTATGGCAAAGAAAAAAGCATCACAAGTTAAGGAGAGTTAAAATGTTTTTAAAGAAATTCGCAGAACTACCACCAAGAAAACGAATTGGTTTAGTAGCAATACTTTTGGGAGTTATTGCTGTTTTTGCCGGAGATCCAACAAGTAAAGCAAGAACAACGATAGATGCTAAAAAGATTGCTCTTCTTTCAGACAAAGACATTATGGAAGTGCAAGCAGATGATTTGGCCGATTGGATAATTAAAGGAAAGTATGATTACCGTTTAATTGATGTACGAAAGAATGATAAGTTCGAAAAGTATAACATCCCTTCTTCAGAAAGTGTTCCGATAAGTCAATTGTTAAGTTCAGATTTAATGAGGAACGAAAAAATTGTTATTTATGGTGAGAGCGAAAGAACTGCATCTCAAGCCTGGTTTCTTTTAAAGTCTGCAAAATATAAAAGTGTGAGTATGTTAAAAGGTGGCTTGGAGTGTTGGAAAAAAGAAGTTCTCTTTCCCACGTGTACTTGTGATGTAAATCCATCTGTGGAACAAAAACATAATCATAATAAACTTGCAGAGGTAAGTAAATTTTTTGGTGGCGGAATGCAAAGTGGTTCTGTTGAAACAGCTGGAACAAAAATTGAAATGCCAACACTTGCTGCACCATCAAAAGTAACACTTAAGAAAGCTAAAGGGAAAAAGAAAAGAGAAGGTTGCTAGAGATTTAAAACGGTTAACCCA
>JAAETN010000109.1 GCA_024228355.1 Maribacter sp.
AACCATACTGTTCTTGAAAATTCTTCAAGAACAATTAAAGGTTATGCTGCATCATTGCGCCAAAATATCATCACCAAACTTGAACAAGCCAATTTCGGAAATGCCGAATTAGGGATAATACAAGCCTTATTCCTCGGTCAGCGGAATACTATTTCTGTAGATACTTATACAGATTATAAGAATGCTGGTGCGGTACATATATTAGCAGTTTCAGGCTTGCATATTGGAGTTATTTTGTTATTCCTAGCATTTGTGTTGCGCCCCATTGAACTACTTCCCAAAGGCAAAACCATAAAACTTGTATTGATTGTTTTCCTGCTTTGGGGTTTTGCATATGTAGCCGGTTTATCTGCGTCAGTAGTAAGGGCAGTGACCATGTTTTCTTTTGTTGCCTATGCCTTGTATTTAAATAGACCCAGCAATACCTTCAATATATTGGCATTATCTATGTTCTTTATTCTCTTGGTCTTTGATCCCAAGCTATTATTTGATGTTGGATTTCAAATGAGTTATGTCGCCGTCTTTGCTATAGTCTGGATTTATCCTCTGCTGCAGAAATTCTGGTTTCCTAAAATTTGGTTAATTAGAAAGGTCTGGCAATTGCTATCAGTTAGTATAGCAGCACAGGTCGGGGTACTCCCAATAAGTTTGTACTATTTTCATCAGTTTCCTGGGCTTTTCTTTATATCCAACTTGCTGATTGTTCCCTTTTTAGGGCTCATATTGGGTTTAGGAATTATCGTAATCGCCCTAATACTATTGAACATTGCACCTAATTCCCTAATAAAACTCTATGATTTGATTATTGGTCTAATGAACTCTATCGTTAAATGGGTCGCGCAACAAGAAGCCTTTATTTTTAGGAATATAAGTTTTGACTCCGTTCAATTGGTATTGACCTATTGCCTATTTATTTCAATGATTTGGATGTTGACCAAGAAATCCTTTAAAAATGCACTGGCCTTTTTAATTTGTATTATCGGTCTCCAACTATGGTCACTGTACAATCAACACAGCACTAATCTAAAAGAAGAATTGTTTGTTCTTCATCAGACTAAAAATTCGATCTTGACCCATCAAAAGGGAAACCAACTAGATTTATTTACAAGCGACAGTGTTGCTATTAAAAATATTGCAACCTCATTTCAAATACATGAAAGGGTAGAAAAAGTGAACAACCACCTCATTGGAAACTCCTACAAAATCAATAATCAGAATTTAGTACTGATAGATAGCTCAAGCGTCTATGACTTAAATACAAAAAAAGTTGATTACTTAATTTTGATACAATCCCCGAAAATCAACCTTGAACGAATCATAAACCAAATACGGCCAAAGGTAATAGTAGCAGATGGCAGCAATTATTACAGTTATGTAACACGTTGGAAGCAAACTTGTGCCCAAAAAAGTCTCCCTTTTCACTATACAGGTGAAAAGGGAGCATATACCTTCAATATGAATTAGATAAAAACGTGCTATTACGCTTTTTCTTCTGCAGTCATTTCATGCTCATCATCCTCCGCACCATGGGTCAAGGCCTCTAATTTTTTCCTGAACAACATCACCAATGCTCCAAAAGCAATACAAAAAACGGCAATGCCCGTAAATACCGAAAATTCCCCAAATTCCGAAGCTGATTCCCCTAACAATCCTGCTACCTTATTGCCTAAACCAGTCATCGCAAAATAGATGCCCATCATAAAAGAGGCGTATTTAAGTGGCGCAAGTTTTGTTATATAAGATAACGCAACTGGTGAAATGCATAATTCCCCAACGGTATGGAATAAATAAGCCAACACCAACCAGTACATGGCAGAAGAGCCATCACTACTGTATTCCCCTGCCGCTGCCGACATAAAGAAGAAGCCTGTTCCCATAATAATGAGACCTAATATCATCTTAAATAATCCAGTTGACAATTTTCCTTTTAATTTACGTTTGGCCCAATATCCGGCAACTGATGTTCCAAGAAATATGATGAACATGGCATTCAATGATTGAAACCAAGATGCGGGTATTTCATTACCTATGAAAGGCAATGAAAAAGATAGTATCCTATTCGTTTTTTCTGATGCATAAATATTCATTAACCCACCGGCTTGTTCAAATGCCCCCCAAAAAACAATAACCAACATAAATGAAATGAACAATACCACAATTCTATCCCTTTCGATCTTGGTCAATGGCTTATCCAAAGCTTCCTTTTCAGATGCTACTTCCGAAGTGCCTAAAAAATTACCAACGCGCTTTAAGTATTTTTGGCCGATAAGATATTGGATCAAACCCAAGGCCATACCTATACCGGCTAACCCAAAACCATAATGCCAGCCATAAACTTCGCCAACAGTACCTACAATTAAACTTGATAAAAACGCCCCTACGTTAATACCAATATAGAAAATAGTAAATCCTTTATCCCGTCTAATATCTCCTTGCTTGTATAAACCACCCACCATTGTGGAAATATTGGGTTTTAACATTCCAACACCGGCTATGATAAACCCAAGACCTGAGTAAAAGGCCCACATTTGTTCAATGGCCAAGACGCTATGACCAATGACCAACAGTATGCCACCTAATAGAACAGATTTCTTCTGACCAAGAAATTTATCAGCTATCCATCCCCCAGGAATCGAAGCCACATAGACCAGCATGGTATACCAGCCATATAAGGCCAAGGCTTCACCATTGGTCCACCCCAGACCAGGGTTGTCTTCAGTAGTCTTTGCCACTAAATAGAGTACTAAAATGGCACGCATACCATAGTACGAAAACCGCTCCCACATCTCAGTGAAAAATAATATATACAGCCCTACTGGGTGGCCGAAAAGCTCTTTTTGGTGTGCTGCTTTAGTAATTGTTGCCATAAGTTATTTTATTTGGTTATAGATTATCTTTAATAAATTCGGTCATTTTATTAAACAGGTGCAAACGCGTATTACCACCAGAAATACCGTGGTTCTTATCTGGGTAAATGGCCCATTCAAAAGGCTTGTTTGCCTGAATTAATGCCTCTACCATACGCATGGTGTTTTGTACATGAACGTTATCGTCCCCTGAGCCATGCACCAATAAATACTTCCCCTTTAAAAGTTCTGGGTAATTGAAGGGTGAATTATCGTCATAACCACTAGGATTCTCCTCTGGTGTCAACATAAAACGCTCAGTGTAAATGGTATCGTAAAAACGCCACGAAGTGACAGGAGCAACTGCAATTGCCGTTTCAAAAACATCATTTCCCTTTAGAATACAATTGGTTGACATGAAACCACCATAACTCCATCCCCAAATTCCAGTTCGGTTTTCATCGATATACGATAATTCACTCAATTTTTTGGCTGCTGCAATTTGATCCTCTACTTCATATTTACCCAATTCCTTTTGGGTTATCTTCTTAAAATCCCTTCCTTTTAAACCCGTTCCCCTACCATCTACACAAGCAACGATATAACCTTCAGAAGCTAGCATTTGGTGCCAATAATCATTCGCACCACCCCAACGGTTCGCTACCGATTGAGATCCGGGGCCACTATATTGAAATAGTAGTAAGGGATATTGCTTAGTGGCATCAAAATCATTGGGTTTGATCATATACATATTCAGGTCGTTTCCATTGATTGCCAAGGTCGAAAACTCCTTTGTAGCAATATCATAGCCTTTAAGTTTTTCAATAAGCGACTGATTATCCTTAATATCCTTTATTTTCTCTCCTTTTAACGCCTTATGCAAAGTATATCTATAAGGCGATGAAGCACTTGAATAAGTGTTTATGAAATAGGTGAAGTCCGTACTAAAATCAGCAGCATTTGTTCCCGTCTGTACAACAAGTCCCTTTTTCTTTTTTCCGTTACTTCCAATACCGTAAACCCCTCTATTTATTGATCCATTTTCAGTTGACTGGTAGTATATTTTATCTTTTTTTTGATCATAACCGTAATAATCGGTTACCTCCCAATCTCCCTTAGTCACCTGATTCATTAATGGCCCTTCCTTGGAGTAAAGATAGATGTGGTTCCAACCATCCTGCTCGCTAGTCCAGATAAAGTTATCATCATGTAAAAAGGTTAAGTTATCAGTGATATCAAGGTAGGTCTTCGCCTTTTCTTCCAAAAGTAATCTCACAGAATTGTCCTTTGCATACACCTCAATAAGCATTAGGTGGTTCTGATGCCTATTTAAAGTCTGTACGCTCAAATAATTGGCATTGTTCATCCATTTAATTCGAGGTATATAATAAGGATTCCCTAGGTCTACTTTTTTCGATTCATTTGAAGCTACATCATACATATGTAGCGATACTACTGAATTGTTTTCACCTGCTTTTGGATATTTGAACGCATTTTGGGTCTGATATAGGCCAGTCCCATATACATCCATGGAAAATTCGGGTACATTCGTTTCGTCAAAGCGCAGGTAAGCGATTTTGGTACCGTTCGAATTCCATGCAAAGGCCCTCACAAAAGCAAATTCCTCCTCATAGACCCAATCGGTTATTCCATTAATAATTTTGTTCTTTACTCCATCGGTGGTCAATTGCCGAGTGGTTTTCGAAGATATATCAAAAATGTACAGATTATTTTTTAGGACATACGCCACTTGCGAGCTATTGGGAGAAAGCAATGGTTCCTGAATTTTATCCTCGGATACTTTTACGATTGACTTCGAAGCTATGTCATAAACGTAAAAAACACCCAAGGTTGAGCGTCGAAAAATCGATTCTATCTCAGTAGCCAGAAGAATTTTACTTTCGTCTTCGCTGAAAGTATATGAATTGAACGAGGGAATAGCTTCATTATCCGCCGAATTAACTATGGTTTCAACCTTTTCCAAGGTCTTATAATCATATTTATCAATGCTGGTAGATTTAGTAGATTTATTCCGATTTAAAATGGTATAATGTTCTCCATCTTTCATGGATCGGAGTACATCCAGACCACTAGTTCTAAAGCCACCTTGGTAAATTTCCTCGATGGTGATTTTTTTCTCTTGCGCAAAAGTCAACATCGACAAACCGATGAAGAATAGCAATAGAATGAAGCGTTTATTCATATTTTTATAAAAAATGTTTAAAATCAGTCAAGTTTAGTGAATATTTTACAATTAATTAAACTTTACCGCCAAAAACCCATATGCACCTACGGATCTATGTCAGCAGTTAAATTTGACCTTATTGACTATATTTGAAACCACAAACCAAATGTGACATGACCGATCCTATTGTAGGTTTCTCCAAACTATCAAAACAAAAAAAAATTGAGTGGGTTGCGCAACGATATACACATAACCCTATTGAGACCAAAAAAATATTAGAACGGTACTGGAATACTGAAAATGAGGTGCAAAAATTGCATGATGAATTCATTGAAAATACCATTACAAATTATTACCTCCCCTTAGGAATTGCACCGAATTTCTTGATCAACAATATACTATATGCCTTACCAATGGCCATTGAAGAAAGTTCGGTTGTGGCTGCTGCCAGCAAAGCAGCCAAATTTTGGCTTGATCGAGGTGGTTTCAAATCGGAAATAATAGGGACTGAAAAAATTGGCCAGGTACATTTCATGTATTATGGGGATCCAACCAAATTAGAAGAATTTTTTAAGGCTGTATATCATAAATTAGTGAAGGATGCCAAACCATTGACCAAAAACATGGAAAAGCGGGGTGGCGGAATCTCCAATATAGAACTGCGCAATAAGACAACCGAACTTAAGTATTATTATCAACTACATTGCACTTTTGAGACTTTGGATGCAATGGGAGCTAATTTCATCAATTCCTGCTTGGAACAATTTGCCTTGACCTTCAAAAATGAAGCGCAGAAATCCGCTCTTTTTACCGAAAAGGAAAAAAAGATTGAAATTGTAATGAGCATTCTGTCTAACTACGTGCCAAACTGCATTGCACGTGCAGAAGTGAATTGTGCTGTCGAGGATCTTAAAATGAATACGGCTATTCCTCCTCGAGAATTTGCGAACAATATACTAAGGGCAATTGATATTGCCAATGTGGAGCCCCATAGGGCTGTCACTCATAACAAGGGCATAATGAACGGGATTGATGCCGTGGTTCTTGCAACAGGGAATGATTTTAGGGCTGTAGAGGCAGGCGTTCATGCATACGCCTCCAAGGATGGAAAATATAAAAGCTTAACCAAGGCAAGCATTGAAAACGGAATATTTAAATTCTGGATAGAAATTCCGTTGGCATTGGGTACCGTTGGTGGACTGACAAATCTTCATCCGCTTGTGAAATTAGCCCTAGAGATATTACAGCAGCCTACGGCAAAAGAATTAATGCAAATTGTAGCTGTTGCCGGATTAGCCCAGAATTTTGCTGCTTTGAGCTCATTGGTCACTACTGGCATACAAGAAGGGCATATGAAGATGCATCTATTGAATATTCTAAACCAATTAGGGGCAACAGCTACAGAAAAAGATGAACTCATCACTTATTTCAAAAACCATACGGTGACCCATGGTGCCGTTGCAGAAGCGTTTGAAAAGCTAAGAGGCAGTTAATGAATAAAGAGTTTTACAGCAACGGAAAATTATTAATTACAGGGGAATATGCCGTTCTGGATGGAGCAAAGGCTTTGGCCATTCCCACTAGATATGGCCAATCGTTGACGGTAAAAGAAATTGACTCTAAAATCATCTCATGGAGAAGTTTGGATGAAAAAGATGAGGTATGGTTCGATGTCGAATATAACTTGGAATCGATGAATGAGATTTCTTCATCAAATAGAGAAATCTCAAAAACCCTACTTAACATACTTAACGAAGCGCGGAGATTGAATCCTAATTTTCTAAAGGATGGCTCGGGATTTGCTATTGAAACCAAATTGACCTTCCCTAGGGATTGGGGCCTTGGTACGTCATCGACATTGATCAGCAATATTGCCCAATGGGCGAATGTAAATCCTTATCAATTATTGGAAAACACCTTTGGTGGAAGCGGTTATGATATAGCCTGTGCTCAGCATAAAACCCCAATATTATATCAATTGGAAAAAAGCATTCCTACAGTTCAAGAAGTGAACTTTGACCCTAGTTTCAAAGACCGGCTATTTTTTGTACATCTCAATAAAAAACAAAATAGTCGAGAAGGTATTACCCAATTTCGACAATTGAAATTTAATACTGGGGAACTGGTAAATATCATAGAAAACATAACTTCTAAGATGGTTTCATCCCGTGACTTAGCGACATTTGAAACACTACTGGATCAGCACGAAAGTGTAATATCCGAAATACTTAAAACACCAACTATAAAGAAATCGCATTTTCATGATTATGCCGGCTCTATTAAAAGCCTTGGGGCTTGGGGTGGTGATTTTATTTTAGTGACTGGAGATAGGTCATCTATGGAATATTTTAGGCAAAAGGGTTATACTACCATCATCCCCTTTACAGAACTGGTCTTATAAAAAAAGTCCTGATGGTACCATCAGGACTTTATAAGTTTAGATTACTTTAATCCTAGTAATATATTGCCCTATTATCTTCAATTTCAGAAGCTTCTTTCAAGGCGTTATAAACCGCGGTATTTACTTTAGCGGCATTTGAGGTTTTAAGGGTATTCGCGAAAGTACTGTAGTTATCCAATTTTGGCGCTTCATCCTTTTTTGTAACGGAAATAAGGAAAACACCACTTTCACCCTCCAAAAGCTCAGAGTTCTCACCAGCATTCATGGCAAAGGCAGTTCCTACAACCGCAGGCTCGCGACCAGCTCCAGGAATAGTTGGTGATTTAACTGTAAGTGCAGATGCATTGGAAATCGAAAGATTATTGTCCTTCGCGATATCCTCCATCGATTTTCCTTTATTGGCACTGATTAATTGTGTAGCCTTTCTTTCTTTTCTTAAGATCGGTAATACGGTAGTCGAAGCGTCTTCAACAGTTTTTAAGCCTTCTTCATATGCTCCGGTCATTTGAACTATCGCATAACCTTCGTTGACACTGAATCTTTTTATATCGCCAACATTGGTATCATCTTTAAATGCCCATTGTACAATACCTCGCTGAGTGGTAAGTCCCGGTAAATTTTCATCCATTGCCTTTATCTTATTTACAGGACGTACGGTATACTCACTTTCCTTAGCCAAATCAGTAAAGGCCGATTCCCCAGAAATAGACTCCATTTCAAATTTAGTGGCATTCATGAATATTGTATTGATCGTAGTTTCAGAGGGCTCTATTTCCCTGGCCAATGTAGCTATTTGATAGACATCTTGTTTATCATCGATCTTCACAATGTGATAACCCAAATCTGTTTCAACAAGGTCAATTGTTCCTGTTGTATTTCCAAATACAAAATCATTGAATTCGGCCACCATGGCCCCTTCTTGAAAATATCCTAAATCCCCACCATTTGGTGCTGAAGGTCCATCAGAATTATCTCTTGCCAATTGAACAAAAACCGCATCCTTCTTTTTTGCATCCGCCAAAAGTTCTTTCGCTTTAACTTCTGCCTCTTCTTTAGTTCTAATGATGTTCTCACCTGCTCTTTCAGCTCCTTTCCAATTAATTAAGATGTGACTCGCTTTGGCAGTTCCATCAGTCTTCTTATTTACCATTTTCGAAACCTTAAAAAAGTTGCCATCACGGTAAGGACCAAAAGTTTCGTTAACTTTCAATGATACCAAGGTATCTGCGAATATTACGGATAAATCTCTTTTTGCCTTGTAAATGGTATCGAATTTTAAATCGGAATTTCTATCGAGGAAAGCAGTAATATCGGATGTGTTTCTGAAACCTGGAATTGTATCCATGGTATCCTTATCCTCTATATACTCTACAGTGTCCCCTAACAGTTTGGCAATCTCTCCTTCTATGGCATTTTCATCGTCGGTTGATGCTTTTTCCTCAAAATACACATATTGAATATCCCTTGCCTCTTCTTGTTTAAAATCTTCTCTGTGATCATTGATATACGACTGAATTTCGTTCTTGGTTATGCTCAACGTACTATCTGCAATTGACGTATATGGTATGCGAACATATTGAATATCTACTTTATCATTGGCCAATTTATAATCCAATTCACCTTCTTTAAGGGTCGCGCCAACACCAGCCTTCACCAAATTGAAATAAGCTTGCTGTTTGGCATTTTGAATTATGGACTGCTCATCTTGCAACCATAAATTGTATTGCGATGGACTGTTTACTTTAAGGTCAGCGATGAAATCCCTGAATTTGTTCTCATCAAAAATACCGCTCTCATTCATAAATTGAGGGTTCTGACTATATGAAGGTATTGTTTTGATATAGTTCATGATTTGGTCTCTCTCGATATCAATTCCCAAATCTTCGAACTGTTGGCCTAAAATTGAATTTCTAACCTCTTGGTCCCAGACTTGATTTACAACTTGCATAGATGATGCCGAAGGACCAAACCTGTTTGATGCAGTTTCGACTTTTCTTCTAAAATCATCTATTGAGATTTCATTACCATTGATCTCTGCCACTGAAGAACCTATTTTACCTCCGCCCAAATCATTGCTGGTAAATACCCCGGATATCACAAATGCGAAAAGCGCTAATCCAATAATCAATATCAGCACTGTGGTTCTCTTTCTTATATTCTCTAAAATCGCCATTATATGGAATGTTTAAAATCAGTTTGCGAAATTACCATTTTCTTTTTGAATAATAAAAAGTAAAATGGCCCTAAAGTGAGGTTTTTAAAGGCTTAATCATTATCTATTACCCGAAGCTCAACCAAATCAATTTTTGTGTTTGAGACTTCTAAAATCGTGAATACAAAATTGCCAATTCCTATTTCGGTCTCCTGTTCTGGAATTTCCCCTGTTTCGTTAACAATAAGTCCTCCCAAAGTTTCATATTCATCGTTCTCAGGCAGTTCTAATTTGTAGTTCTCATTCACATAATCCACTTCAAGACGGGCAGAAAACTTATATACGTTCTCCTCAAGTTGCTCTTCTAACAAGTCTGTGGAATCGTGTTCATCCTCAATTTCCCCAAAAAGTTCCTCAACAATATCCTCGACGGTCATAATACCGGAAGTACCGCCATATTCATCCAAGACAACTGCAATGCTTTTTCGCTTCTTGGTCAGGACGTTCAATATATCCTGTATGAGCATTGTCTCAGGTACGAACTCCACAGGCCTTAGGATACTTTTTATGGTTTTGGGTTTTTTAAATAGTTCATACGAATGCACATATCCGATGATATTATCAATCGTATCCTTATAAATCAAAATTTTGGAATACCCTGTTTCTGTAAATAACTTGGCAAGATTCTTTGGAGTTTCATGCAGTTCAACTGCTGTGATCTCGGTTCTGGGCACCATTACCTCACGAGCCTTAACTGCCGAGAACTCAAGGGCATTTTGGAATATCTGTATTTCAGAATCAACCTCATCTTCTTCTTCAACGGTCTCTAATTGCTCCGTAATATAATCGCCCAATTCCACTTTACTAAAGGCAAGCTGGGTCTCGTCTCCATCAGTCCTAAAGAATGTTTTAAGAATAAAATCAGATACTTTTATTACGAACTCAGAAATAATCGAAAACAACATATAAAAGAAAAAGGCTGGAACTGCAAGAATTTTCAATAAGCTATTGGCATAGATTTGAAACAAAACTTTTGGTAAGAATTCTGCTGTAATCAAAATAATCAATGTTGAGATTATGGTTTGGGTGAGTAAACTAAAATCGGTCAACATCAGATGCAGAAAGCTATTATTTGCAGGAAGCATCCCCACAAACCAATTCATCAACATTTCGCCCATAAAAAGGCCATAGACCACCAGAGCGAGGTTATTGCCAATAAGCATAGTGGCAATAAATTTTGAAGGTCTTTTGGTTATGCGAGACAACACTTTGGCCAAAAAATCATCTTGTTTTTTCTCAATTTCAATATGGATTTTATTTGCCGAAATAAAGGCTATCTCCATTCCTGAAAAGAAGGCAGAAAATACTAAGGATAGTATAATAATGATGATGGATGTATCCACTTTTATTGTTCGTTATCCTTTTTTCTTTGTTCAAATTTTTTCCTATAATTTCTTCGAAAAGCGAACATTCCCAATGAGACTACAGCAAAAAATATGAACAAATAGGTGCTTTGGCGATCTACATTCCAATCAGTATAGATTCTGTAGAGTGAGAAAAAAGCAACTGCCAAGTAAAGATACTCGGTATATCTTAAAATCTTAATCATTGATATTTTCTTTTATGGTCATTAGACCATAGGTTTTATGTGCATTTAAAAAAGTGAAATCCTTATTAAAATCCATTCCTTCACCATCCATTATAGTACCTTCTTCAGGATTGGTATATTTAAATTTGTTTTGTGTGAATACCCACTCATTGCCTCGATCATAGAATAATTGGGGTGCTTCCAGTTTTTTGCCATCATGGGTTACTATCACTACATTCCCCCTTAAATCAATTAAACCAGTAGCGAGATACCTAATGCCATAGTCTGCCGTAATTACGTTCTTGTTGCTTTCCTCATCGTAAATATCAACAACAAGTCCATCGGGAAAGGTGTAATAAGGGAATTCAAGGTTATCAAACATTTTAAAAACTGGTCCTGAAATTACCGATACTACCCTTGTGCTATCAATATCCTCATTTTCCATAGTTTTTTGTGCCTCAGTATAGGTAAACAAAAAATTTTGGGCAACACCCTGTGGAAAAACCACTGGTAATGCCTCCTCACCTACCCTTTTATAATTATCTGTACAAGAAAAAAAAAGCATTGCCCCGGAAAAAACCAGGGCAATGCTTTTTAGATAATATCTAAAGGATTGTTTCATCTTATAAATTGGGAACCTTTACGCTTCCACCAACCCAGCATTTGAATGCAACCGTTTTACCAGCCATACCAGAGTTGAAGATATCTGTCTTTGAAGGTGCTTTAGCAGAATAACTAGCTGCAGATTGGTTTGCCCTACCACTTAATGATGGATCAACTCTACCTGCTTTTCTTGCCATTTCAGCTGCTCTCCAATAAATAGCTCTTTTCTCAAAAGGAGTTTCACCACACTGGTTTGCACTTGTTGCATATAAGTTCGCAATCAATAAATAAGCTTTACCATTAGATGGATTTGCATTGATTGCTTTTTGGGCATAGCTTCTTGCTGTTGATTTGCTTCCTCTTCGGTAGATTGTAGCCACTTTGTAAGCTATGTCAGATCTTCTTCTAGAATCGGTCTCCAATTCCAGTGCTTTGTTGAAATCTGCCACAGCACCTTTGTTGTCGCCCGCTTTTTGTTTTAGGTTACCTCCATAAACATAAGCATCGGCAGATGGGTCAAGTGCCATTTGGGCTTCGAACAGTTTTCTGAACATTGGGTCGTCTGTACATTCTTTATTGAACATTCTTCCTACAGCTCTCTTCACCCAATTAATATCATTCTTCTTAGAATCAAAATTTTTCTGATATAAAGGAATCAAGTTTCCACAATCTGCAAGGTCACCTAATTTAGTGTCTATACTACCTGCAATCTTACCAAAAGATTCAGAATTTGTAGTTGATGCCTTTAATGTCCTTTTTTCTTTGGAAGTAAGTGTTCCAGCTTCTTCCTTAGGAAGCAATTGTGAGATTTTATCAGTCAATTTGATATTCTCCTCTTCAATCTTTTCAGTTACATCATCGTAAACATCAAAAACTTCCTGCAAATCCTTACTGCCAGCCTTATGCAAATCTACCAAACTGGAAAAATATAGATATAAGGCCTTTGGGTTTTTAAAATTTACACGATCTTCAGTAAAAGCTTTGTTCAAATCCCTATAAATCTCATCATTAGAGATCATTTTGTTATCATACTTCAATAATACCTTATCGATCAAGACATCTGCGAGTTTGGCCTTTTTAGGAAAATACTTTCTGCTACTATCATACAGTGACAATAAATCCTGAATGTTGGCATCTTTATCAGTACCTGATGATTTCTTAACTCTATCTTTTAATATTCTCTCACCATATGCAAAATTTGCCCAGTTTACATCTGGACAATTATCATATACCATTTTCCAAGGGGAATAAGCTGCCTCATAGTTTTTGACTTTTGCATGCTCTACGTAGATAGAAAGATTGGTCATGCACTCTTGGTTTTGCGCCTGTGCATTACTTACTCCAATGAACCCTAATAGCATTATAACGGTGAAGTAAAGTTTCGTTTTCATGTGATTATGTTTAAAGTTGTTAATGTACTAATTTTTTCTAATTAATTCTACGCTTTAGGAACCAAATATCATTCAATGAGAGACCTATATTGACTTTAAAGTAGCTCTCTTCTATTAAATTATCATTAGTAGTCCCACGTTTACCAAGCTCAAAACCAAGGTTAAGATTAGAAAAACTCCCACGCATTGGTAATCCAAATCCAAAAGTTATGCCAAAGTTGTTGATCTCTGTATTATTTATTGTCATTCCCGTCTTATCCAAACGTAGTCCGGCCCTATAGGTTATTTGTTTAAAATAACCGGAAAATGCCGAATGGTCTGGAATGAAAAATCCTCCAAAAGCAAAAGAACTGGCATCCTCGTATTTCAAATTATTCAGATCTATAAAATCGTTTGAGAAGGAGCTTAATCCCTGAAAACTATATTCGGCGCCTAAAAACCATTTTCTATGTTCACCAAATCCTAAACCAAAAGTTGTAGTAGTTGGTATTTTTAGCTCGGTGTTTTTAAGATTTACAGCATCCAAATCAACATCAACGACCTCTATATTCTGCCCTGTGCTGGTGGAAAAGGAACCAATTTTCTTTTTATTTTTTGATGTTAAGTTCGCTTGTGTATTTACCCGTACCGAAGCGAACAGATTATACTTATCATTAATGGTCGGATTATAGTTTAAGGCATAGTTTAAATCCATTCCATTTACTTTGGAGCTTCTTTCGTCCAAAGTGCCAAATTGAACATCCTCGACATTTTGAACTCTATTGTTCTCTATTGTGCCAAAATTATAATTGGCAGTTACCCCTAGGCTCAAGTTCTTCGCAAATTCAAAACCTGCGGTGAAATACACTTTGTTCAAGCCACCCTCACCTGAAAATTGATTGATTACCAAGGCATCGTTGGAGTTAGTACTTTCGGAAACCATATTATACCCAACTGAGGAATAAGGCATTAGACCAAATCCTATACCAAAGCCTTTTTTTAAAGCCATCGCTACCGACAAATATTCAATATTGGTAACATTATTGCTCTGACTTTCAACGCTGTTTTTAAGGCTTAATTCCTTGTGTGATAATCCGACGGTATACGTAGTGATACCAAAATCCTCTCCAAATTGTACTCCCAATTTACTATAGGCTGCTGGGTTTTTAAGGTTAATATGAATACTATCGGCAAACATGCCAATACCCCCCATCATTTGATTTTCCATAGTTCCTTTGGATTGTATTTCGCCAATACCAAAATAAGAGTAAGGTGATACAGAACCATTTTGAGCATACAGGCCAGTTGCGGCTAGGCATACTATTGCAATTACAACTTTTTTGATCATTTAACGCTTATTGTAGTCCAGCAAATAATTTAATCCTATTAGTAGAAAATTGGAATGGGCAAATATGGTATTTTTTAACCGTTTAGACAAAAATTGCGCATCGCCTCCTGTTAAAATAACTGTTAAATCTTCATATCTAGAGGAATATTGATCAATAACCCCATCAATTTCGGCACTTACGCCATGAACTACACCACTGTGAATACTAGATTCGGTAGTATTACCGATTAAGTCAGCTGGGGCTTCCAGCCCTAAAAGAGGTAGCTTTGAAGTATGTTCGTTTAGGGCCTCATAGCGCATGGTTAGCCCAGGAGAAATGGCACCTCCCAAATACTCTCCGGCATGTGTGACCAAGTCATAGGTAATGCATGTTCCGGCATCAATAACCAAAGTAGTGATATTTGTACTATTATAAAACGCAGCGGCGGCCAAAGCAATT
>JAAETN010000110.1 GCA_024228355.1 Maribacter sp.
AGCCTGTGAAATACTACCTGCCCTTCTTCCTCATAGTTGACAACCTTTGACAAGCGCCCACTACTTGGCACATTACCATCATCCATTTCAACCACCTGCACTATCATCCTGGGACCAAGCGGAAAGTAATCAAGATCATATGTAGATGACGCTTCTATTTCCAGGCATAGACCAAAAAGTGTATTACCATATCCTGATATGTGAACAGCATTCGGAAAGTCTTCCTCTTTGAACCTCTTAAATGCTTCTCTACCTATTGAAATACCACCGTAATGTACACCTTTAACAGCCATACGCTTTTGATCACTCATTCGCAATGCTAACGCCGCAAGAACTGGAGGAGTGGTGTATAAGACGTCTATTTCCTGTATCTCTATAATATCCATCGCCTGCTCCAATACGTGTTCAAGATAACGTTTGCTTCCGATTGATTCAGGCTGCATTTTTTTTGCCCACCGGGGATCAAAATCTATAGAAAACGGATCCATACTTCCCATTTTATTTGCGACCGGCCCCACCGCCTTACCAATTATGTGTGGACCGCTTGGTCCGATCCACAACCAGTTACCCCCTTTTGGAAATCCTCTCATTTCAGCTATATAACCAAACCAATCAACAAAGGTTACATGAAATTCATCTCTTCTGTAAGCTGTTACTTTAGGTCTGCCTGTGGTACCTGCGGTTTCGCCTAATACAAAATCCATTTTCTGGCTTAAAAAGGCTTTTGATATGAAATGCTCTATTGGATATCTTCTCAAATCATCTTCGCACATTGGTCCAAGAATCTTTAGATCATCCAGTGTTTTTATCTCTTTTATCGCATTAATTCCCAACTCTTTTTCTTTATCGAGCCAGTATTGACTACCATGACAAGGATCAAAGTGTATGGATATAACTATTGGCAACCATTCATCAGGCGTTAAACCAAACCACTTAGATTTCCGAAATTGGAATATATCAGTTTTGTTTAATGTCAACATTTTTTTGGTTCTGGATCTGCCAGGTTGGGTTTAAATAATAAAATACATGATGGTAGTATAAACAGGTCCGCAACAATCGCGCTTACCATTGTTATACCGGTCAGCAATCCAAAATACTGAATGGCCTTAAAGTTCGAGAGACAAAAAACCAGGAACCCACATGTTGCAACAACGGTAGTAAAAATCAATGCCCTACCCACTCCGGAGAGTGTATGTTGTATCGCGAGGTAATGGTCACCGTCCTTTTTGAATTCTTCTTTGAAACGGTATAGAAAATGGATTGTATTATCAACCGATATCCCTATCGCGACACTCGCAATCATAATTGTCGCAACATCCAAATTTATGCCAACGTATCCCATAACACCCAGGGTAATAGCAATTGGAATCAGATTGGGTATCATACTCATCATGCCAATCCTTACTGATTTCAACAGCAGTGCAATGCATATGAAAATAAAGATAAAGGCGAGGGTAAATGTCTTTATCTGGCTCCCAATCAAGTATCCCTGCATATCCATAAGAAGCGGTACTATGCCCGTAATAGCACAACTAACACTTAATGGAAAATTTACCTTAATGAATCTTTCGATATCATTTACAATAGTCTCGTATCTGACGGAACCGACATTTTTCATTCTTACAGAGACACGTCCTTCATTGTAATCTTTTGTATAAAGACTTTTGACGATATTGTCTCCATGTAGTGAGGCCAGCTTTACATAATCAATTGCCTTCTCCTTTGTTATCACCTGACTGCCTAGGGCATCTTTATTGAGTAACGTGTTTAGATATTTGACATAATCGACCACAGAAACACTCTTGGTTACCTCAGGTATTTCTTTTAAATAGTCCTGTAATTTTTCCATCTTCATAAGAATATCAGGCTGAAAAACACCACCTATATTTGTGGCATCAACAACTATGTCCATGGGAATAAGCCCCATTAATTTTTGCTCAATATGTTCCGTTGATTTTGTTATTTCACTACTCTCAGGAAAAGATTCGAATATGCTGGATTCTGCGTCAATCCTTGTGATTCCATAAATCGCCACACCAACGAACACCAGACTTAAGGCAAAGACATATGTAGTATTATTCTTAACAAACTTTCCAATAAACCCGTACGAACCACAAAATCCCTTATTACTTGTCCCATGGTCCTTTTGCACATCCATAGAATGTCTACTCATCCAACCCGGGAAAAAAGAAAGCATACCTGGAACAATGGTTATACATACAAAGAACGACATCATTATTCCCGCTGCCATAAATATGCCGGTAGTTTTTACAGGTGTTACATCACTAACTATCAGTGAAAAAAAACCAATTGTAGTTGTAACACACGTCAGAAAACAGGGCACACATATGTGTTTGACTGTTTTCAGTATACTTTCTCGCCT
>JAAETN010000111.1 GCA_024228355.1 Maribacter sp.
TATCTACACGTATTCCGAAAATGGGTATTGCGTTAAACTTAAAATCCAATACAATCAATTGAAGCTATCTAAAAGCTTAGTGGTTCTTTTTTCTTTACTTCGTTCATTCGTTTAATTGCTTCTGGTTTTCCTTTCTCAGCCACTTTCTCTAAGTATTCCATTCCTGCTTCTGTTTCGCCTCAAAAATAATTGTGGTTTTATAAACAATTCTATTGCTGTCATTTTGCCTTTACTCGTTTCAAGTCCGTTCAACGTCCATCACTCAACAATTTCCGCTCAGCATAACACTTTTCAATTAGTGGTTAAAGTTTTTCCTTTTTATAAGCATTCAAAAGTTCAATGATATCATCATCATTTATTTGTAGTCCAATTAAAAAGGCATAGGCGTTTTTTGAAATGTACTTGTTTTCATTTTCAAGAATTTTAGCCACTACTGTATAGGTTTCTACATCATTTATGTTGTGCTTTGTATATAGTTGCAACAGGTCATCCAATTGTTGTCCATTTAATTGGGGTAACAAATCTCTTGAGGTTTGTATAATTTCTGAACTCAAAAAAGGAGCCTCCATCAACTTTTTTAGTAGTGCTGTTTTTATACTGTGATTGGTTTTTTGATAGATGGAAAACAAACGATTTTGCAACTCAGCAGACTTTAAATGAATCGAATTTATGGCCTTTATGGCACTATAGGATAGATAAAAATCATCTGAGGAAATCATCTCCAAAAGGGCGGCCTCCAATTGGGGTGTTAATCCTATCACAGCATCCATTCGATGTAATGCCCACAATTTATCTGTGATATCTTGGCTTTGTAAAATACGATTTAACAACGTTTGTGTTAGTTGCTTTTCGGTAAGTTCTGACACAAAATCCATAGTGGTTCCGTTCACTGTGTTCCACAATCTATAGGTGGTAAAGGCTGCACCTTTTACCACCATATCGGCAATATTTTTAGAAGTAGCACCAGAAAGGGCATCTATATCTTCTTTTTTATTGTTAGGTTGCTCTAACAATTTTTCAAAGGAAACCTTATCCAAGGGTAAGGATTCATCTGCCAACAACTTGTGTAATTGTTGGTATTCATTTTCAGAAAATGGGTCGTGATCATATTTACTCAAAAACTCCCCTTTTGGCAATTCAAACCCTAAATACCTGCCCGTAATATTCCAGTAAACCACAATATTTAACAACCGACACTCTTCGTCATCACACACTTCTCCTGTTACTTTTTTAAAATAATGCAATGGTATGTTATCCTTTGTCTTACATAAAAAAATAGTTTCATTGGTAACCGAATCTTTAAAGGTCACAATAATGGATGGTTCGTCAGCAGCACTACTTTCAATCGTAGCCACTTGCATATATTTTATGGATTGTTTTTCCTGTAAAAAAGAAGTCAGCAAAAGTCCTATCAAACCAATAATTACAACGCAAAAAAAACGAACCTTGATCATACTCTAATTTTCTAAGCTTGCGTGGGAACAATGGCTCCATGCTTTTTCAACAAATCTTTAACTTCGTTGATATCTACTTCCGCTGGAGAAATTCCTTGCTTACTGGCCAATACCGCCGCCACTGCTGCTGCTTGCCCCATACCCATACAAGATGCCTGAACTCGGAGTGCGGAATTTGCCAATCTATCACTGCTTACGCAACGACCCGCCACCAAAAAGTTCTGGCTTCGTTTCGGAATTAAAGACCGCAATGGAATACTCGCCACCACATCGGGCTTTAAAAATTCTTGATAAATAGATTTGCCTTCCCTATGAAGATCTATAGGATAAAAGGAATGCGAAATAGCATCGTCAAATACCTTTCCAGAGGTATAATCATCTTTGTTCATTTTATACAAACCATCTATTCGATACGTTTCTCGAACGGCAGTCTCCGTTTTTAAATCTACTAGTTTTAAATTTTCACAACCAGGAAAAGTCTTCAGCGTACGCACTAAATTCAACAATGTATTTCTTCCTTCATTATTGGCTGTTGTATGTGTTGCTGAGGTAGTGGAATCTGCCCCGGGAACATAAACATAACTATAAGGCACATAGGTATGCTCACGACTCGCTCTTTTAGAATTCTCGAGCATGTTTTGTCTTAATACGTTGTGGTATTCTTTCGGAACCTTGGTTAAATCGAGTATATTGTAATCATACCCTCCTAATCTAAACACTAAGGAGCCCGGTTGTGTGTCTTCTTCTCTCAACACATCGTATCCTGCCATGGAGGCTATTAAGGCATTCCCTGTACAATCAATTATTTGGTTACAGGCAATCGTTGTTTTCGTTCCTTTCCCAACCGATTCTACCATCCATTTTCCCTTTTTAAATTCAATAAGCGTTGGAGATTCATAATAGCGAATATCCACACCTGCTTCCAAGCATTTTTCTTCTGCCAATAAGGTATATAATGGGGCGTTCAACGTTATTTGATGTTTCCAATGACTATCAGGAATCCTTGAAAAATTGGGCAATTTATCTCCGTTCAATTCCACACAATCCATCACCAATTCCCAACCGATACCGCCAATAATTTGTTTCCCCCAAGCGTGGAATATCCCTGGAAAGGCTACGCCACCTGTAGTAGTGGTTCCTCCTAACTGACTGCCACTTTCAATCAAGATCGTTTCTGCTCCGGCTCTACCAGCCTGAATAGCTGCGATAGTACCGGCCGTACCTCCACCAACTACCAATATCTCTGTAGTTATACTTTCTTCTTTCACTTTATAAGGCACTACCAACTCTTCTCCCATTGCCAAGGATGGCGTTACCATTCCAAGAGAAACTGCTCCCATGGATTTTAACATTGATCTTCTTTTCATGTAATAATTTGTTTCATGATAACACAAACGTAAATAATGAGATTCAAATATCTATCCTGTAATGTACAGTTTTTAAAAATATTTTGTTTATTCTTTTTCAGCATCCCATAAATAATCTACATGGTTGAATTTGGCTATTATATTTTTCATGAAAATTAAGTTATATTCGCTGGTAACACTACACCATCCATATATCCAGGAAATTCTGGAGCTGATTCAGAGCTGGAAATTAATACCTATTCCTTTTCAGAAGTTACTGTAATCACATAGTCACCTTCTTGCAAAGAAAATTGCCCAGTCTGTAACCCATCAATCCTACTAGATTGGTTTAGGCCCTGTTCATTAATAATTGCTAACATTTGTGATTGGGATACTGGCAACGTTATATTGGCCCTGGTGCCATTAGGAACCGTTATTTCATAGGTATAACTCTCTGAAGTTATCTTTTTCCAATTAGATACGATTGCTCCATATGGCGAATTATAAGTGCAGTTCACAGATTCAAGTCCTTCAGGCGTTGTAGGTGTTAAAAAGAATTCTTTAAACCCCGGTTGATCAGGATCAGGTCGGATACCGGCTAACCAACGATAATACCACTCGGAGACCGTACCGAACATTGGGTGGTTATTCGAGTATGTATTATCACTCTCTTTCCATGTTTCCCAAATTGTGGTTGCTCCTTGATCAATCATAAAGCCCCAACCCGGATATGTTGTACTATTTACGATATCGAAAACTGCATTTGGAGCACCGTTTTCAGCTAGTGTTTCTAGCACATACTTAGTACCAAAAATACCCGTATTAAAATGCCCAGAAGGTCCATTTTGGATAGCATTCAACAAAGAATCCTTTGCCGCTTCAATTTCATCGGTGGGTACAATATCATGATATAACAATGTGGAAAACAGCGTTTGTCTGTTTATTTTTTCCTTTACAGGCCTGTCCCAAAATTCAGCTTTCACCTTGTTTTTCAAATTCTCTGCCAGTAGTCCGTATTTATTTATATTCATGGTATCACCCATTACGGAGGCAAAAGTTTCCATAATCCGGGCACATTGCAAGTAGTGGCTTGTACCCGTTAATTGTACGGGAACAGGCTCCATAGATTCATGGTCGCTCAGACCTTCATCAACAATTCCATTGGGGTGAATGCGCGCTACCTTGTCCATCCATTGCTTATCCAGTTCATAAAGTTCCTTTATAATCTCTGTATCGTTATAATAGAGGTATAGATAATACTGTGTTATTAGATAAGCCGATTCCCAACTGATTCCGCAATATTCAATCCCTGCGAAAGGAGCTGTATCCACAAATGACGTATCGTTCATGGCATCGACCCAGTCGTAAATGGTTTTGCGGTAAAAGGTCTGCATATCAAAATTATATATAAACGACTCACTTGTTGCGTTTATGTCCCCCCCATAACCAAATTTTTCCCTTGCAGGGCAGTCCGACTGAACGCTGACAAGGTTTGCCAAAAAGGTTCGTTCAGTTGCTTTTTGTATCGAATTTAGAAGATTGGAAGAGCTTGAAAAACTATTCTCACGAGCTACGTTGGTATGGATGAATAAACCTTTAACATCCTCGATTTTTGGTTTTTTGTCCATCCCTACAATTTCCATATATCGATAGACATGGTAGGTGAATGCAGGACTGAACCAGGCATCGCGATTTTCACCAATGATATAACTATCCGTTTGCCACGCAATGTCTGGAGCTCCCGGTCCACCAACTCCCTTTTTCTTGACTTGACCAATAACCGTTGTCATTGGATTTAATTTTCCATCGTCGTAAATCCTTTCGCCAAACCTAAATGAAATGGTATCTCCAATATTTCCAGATATTTTTAGTTTATAGGACCCTGTAAAATTCACACCCATATCAACTATCCAGACTCCTTTTTCTGGAGAATAAATTTCGGTTGGGGTTATTTCCTGTGTTACCTTAACAGGAGGAAAATAAGCTTTTTGCAACTTTCCGCCAGGACCACTCCCTTTTTGAACAGGTTTCCATGAGTCGTCATTATACCCTGATGTATCCCATCCTTTTAACTCTTTGCGTGCATCATAGGCAACCCCTAAGTAAACACTATTTTTAAGTATTGGACCAGAAGCATATTTCCAAGAAGTATCTGAAACTATTTCCTCCGAGGTACCATTCTTATACCTTATTAAAAGTTTGGCCAAAAAAGTTGGTTTACCAACGGTTAGGTCTTTCCTCAAATTTCTTCTCCCCCATTTCCTAAGTGGTAAGGGATTGTAAAAACCATTGCCAAGGGATACACCCAAACAATTATCACCGTTTTGGATAAGGGAGGTCACATCATATTCAGAAAAATAGATTCGTTTACTAAAGTCGGTCCAGGCGGGATCAAGTACGTTTTCTTCAATGCCATTTCCATTTATGGATGCTTTGAAATAACCAGCAGCGGTTATACTCAATGAAGCGGACTTAATTGCTTTGTTCGTTTTGAATTCTTTTCTAAAAAGTGGCGATGGGTGTTCTAAATAAAAGATTGAATCACTTTTTGGTAGTGGTATTCCATCTTCTATCCAAAATGTATTATCATCAACGCCTAAACTTAACACATTACGTTCAGGGGTACTTGTGCATGAAATTAGCACCATAATACAAATTCCAAAAAGTAGTTTTGATATTTTCATTCTCTATTTTAATGAAGCACAACGTTTGGTATAAGAGCAGTGACGGATTAAATAGTAGTAACTCTTAATTTGCAAAATACTTAATTATAATGAAATAGCGGTAAGGATTTAACTCCGAGCCGCTATTGCTTTTATTCGATGTTAGCAACTGTTTAATCACACTACATGAGTGAATATTTTATTGACAATTTCCCAAGATCCGATCATTTTCTAAACGATAGAACCTAACGAGGAAGTTTTACACCCTAGCAAACTGGTCATTATTATTATTACCGCAGCAACAAGAGTGGTATGGAATACATTTTATACTTTCATTTACTTCGTTTTTGGTTTTTCCTATTTTATTGAGGTAAAAGCGGGAATAGTTTATACTTTTTGTTCTTGCTTGCTTGCAAGCGGCCGAGAAATTATACTTTTATTTGGCACTGACTCCAACGCTATGACAACGGCTGAATTGTTTGACATATCATAGAGGAATTCCTCACTATAACCGGTACTGAGGAATCTTCATCCACTCCCCACCCTTGATCGCAGACCTGTGTGCGATCACTCCGGCAAGGGTCATGTTTAGCGCCTCACTCACATCTACGATGGGTTTTTGGTCCAAGAGAATGGATTCTATAAAGTTATTGGTAAGTTGCCCGTGAGAACCTCCGTGATGACCGGGATCAACGCCAAGAGGCGGCAAGGCAGGGCGAGCGCCATTGATTGTTTCGTCGTGTGACTTCTGACCATAGA
>JAAETN010000112.1 GCA_024228355.1 Maribacter sp.
AAATCCCCAAATCTTCTCTTCTCCATCCAAGTTGTATAACAAAGTATATCAATTCACGGCTTAATTATCAAAAAACACTTGAGTTTTGCTACCACTTTGTCTAACATTACACAGTATCTAAAAAGCAATTTCCTATCATCCATCTCATCTCATCTATTCGCCAAACGGGGTTGCTCACCTCGACGTTGGCGATACTGATGATAGCTTCGTATAATACGAACGTACAACTAAAATGTATTGAGCGACAATTTATTTCGGATTAAATAATTAAGGAGTTCATATGAACGAACAACAATACACACCAACATTATTCCCATATCTAATTCTCATGATTCCTTTTATTGTATTGAATGTAAAAATAGCTAAACGAAAGGGAAAAAATTCAATACTATTCGGATTCTTATCAGTAATCCCATTGGTTAATTTTTGGTGTTCAATTTATTTGGCATCTTTAACTGATACCAAAATCAAAGAAAAACTGGGAATTGAATAAAGAGCCGAAAGAAAACGATCAGCAACTACAATGTATTATACGAAAACAAAGAGCCAACTAACAAATCGGTGCAGCAGACATGCTCACGAAACGCAGGAAAGAAAACTTTCAAATAGGAAAAAACATCCAAGTGTCAAACATCCTGGTTATTTGTACACGCATGCAGCTGACCTCTGCGTTGGCGGCCAACAAATAAATAACTTTAAGAATTTACCGCTTCTTGACTTGCTCGAATGTAGCTATAAAGCGTTGGTTTTGAAATTCCCATCATTTCGCAAATTTTGCTAACCGTCATCTTTTTTTCATTATAAAGATTTACTGCAACGCTTCGTTTCTCTGCGTCCAATGCCTTACGGCGCCCACCACGGCGGCCTCTTGCACGGGCAGCGGATAATCCGGCTTGCGTTCGTTCACAAATAAGGTTGCGCTCAAATTCAGCAAGAGCGCCGAAAAGATGAAAGGTTAGTTTTCCGGTAGGGGTGCTGGTGTTTATGGATTCATGGAGACTTTCAAGACCCACTCCATGTTCATCAAGATAACGCACCCATTCAATAAGGTCACGCAATGACCGGCCCAGACGATCAAGCCGCCAGACCACAAGAGTGTCTCCTTTTCGCAATAGCTCTTTTGCTTTTTCCAGTCCGGGACGTTTCGCAACGGTGCCGCTAACCTGATCCACAAGCACCTTCTTGCATCCGGCTTTTTTCAAAGCTTTCTTTTGCATGTCAGTATTTTGTTCCATAGTTGAAACCCGTGCATAACCGATCTTCATGGCATGTATTTCCAAATAGTAAAGAAACTCGATAATCTGTTTTGTAACGTTACTTTGATAACTTTACTGGCTATATTGCCCTTTTTTACCCCCAAAAACAAGGAAAAAACCGGGATTTGCAAAGAGTAAAACAAACCCTCGTTTTCTTTACTGGTATGTTATGTCGTACATTACAAAGGATTACGACATCATGACGCAATCCTTTTTTTCTACAAACCAAAAAATAATGAGTCACGAATAGTGAAAGTGGGGAGTGGGTGTCGTCTTTTTAGATGGAAGGCGACAGACAAGTGGTTTGATGCTGAAACA
>JAAETN010000113.1 GCA_024228355.1 Maribacter sp.
CCGTGTGAATGTTCCTTGATTATCCCTGCCTCGTACAATTTGAGGGAATCACTCGAATATGTTGTATCCGGTAATGAGTTACTTTCGAAGTAAAGCCCTTTCGAATCCTCTTCCAATACGGAAAAAGGACCGTGTGGCTGGTCCCATTTATGCTGATTAAGGAATAATATTTGATTTGTTCCCTTTGGGCCTCTTGCCTTTATGGTCCTTGCAAAAGCCCCTTTGACTACTATATCACCGTCAAAGTCCTTATTGCCAAAGGCCGAAAGATAGCCCGTTACAATTCTGTTCTTTACGTCAACGTCCTTTACACCGCCGACGAATCCCTTGTACTGAAGTAAACCTTTCATGTTAACAAAATTAATAAAAAAAATCTATACTTGATTCAATGGTCAATAGTTTTTATCTATTGCGTTTGTATTATCTTTGTTTTATGAGAAAAGTAACAATAGAATATTGTAACGATGATTTTTTATATAATTGCTTTACTGTTAAAATATCAAAGCCATTTGACGGACATGACATCCTTAAATTTGATAGGTTAACCGAAAAACTTTATTGGTATTATGAAAATACATTAAGGGGAAGGTCAGAAAGAATCGACGCGCCAGATGAAATTGTAAAAATATTCAACGAACAAATTGATAAAGTATTAAAATCTACACCTTTCTTATAAGCCTACCATCCGCATCCCTTTTAGGGACCAATGCCATTGCACAACGACAATTGATTATATTGCCAGGTCTTCCCTCTGGATCCCCTGGAAAACGTATCAAATCACCTTGTACGTTAAATAGACCCTCTTCGGGTACTTTCTGCCCATCGACCTCTATATGGTCATACTTATCATCAGGTCGTCTCCGTGTCCTTGGGTCATTACTGCTTATCCATTCCTTCTCCAGCATTATCCTACTTGACCGCCCTGCTATCGATGCCCCGTAATTGGCCGCCGCTGTTGCCTCGGTTCGTGCTATGCGGGCAGCTTGCCATCTGTAGAAAGGACGTGAACGCACCAATTTCTGTAACTCCCTTGTGATAGTTGGCATATCCTTACCGGCCTCTATACCATCAGCAATAACCTTTATCAGATGATCTACTAAAGATTCCCTTACGCTTGTTATCCTTTTACCGGCGTTATCTATCAGCCATTGTGCAAGGAACCGTCTATGCTCGTTTGCGAACACATCCACCTCAAAGCGTTTCATTTCCCTGTTTATCCCATTGCCTACCCTTCTACCATGCAATAGGCCAATGGTCAGGTAAGCATCAAAGTAAACATTGAAAAA
>JAAETN010000114.1 GCA_024228355.1 Maribacter sp.
CCAATCTACTTGAGTTCCTTTTAATTGTTTGGCAATTAACTTAGCCGCTAATAAGCCAGACTCAGTAGCAAAAGTAACCCCCGATGAGAAAATAGGATCTAAAAACGCTGTGCTGTTACCGGTAAGTACGTAACCTTTTCCGCATAATTGTTTTATAGAAATAGAATAGTTTTTAATTAATACTGGTTCAAACAAATAGTCGATGTCTTCAAATCTATCTTTAAAAAATTAAAACTCGTTTTTTAGCTTCACAAAGTATTCGAAATTTCGAATCGCCTAGTATAGAAAATCATATATTCCATCAAACCCAATATTTAAAATAGCCCCCCTTATTTTTCCTTTCTAGATCATTTCTCTTTCCCATCAATCAATCCACTTTTATCTGTAGATTTACAAGCATTGATAGAATTCTATCAGGATATTTGGTTATATTTATTCCCTAAATCTTAATAACTTGCCTCGTTTACTAAAATATATTTTCTTTTTTGTTTCAATAAGTATGTCCTATTCTCAGGAGTCGGAACTCAGCTTAAATGTTCAAAAACTAAATGATGAGATTGTTCACACCGAAGGGTCGCGTAAACTTAAATTATTAGACAGTCTTACTAATTTAATACAGTACAATTCAAAGTTTGAATACGAAGATGTTGTAAGAAAAACTATTGAATATGCCTTTAATCTTGATTCACTAGAAATAGCGACACGACAAACTTCAAAATTAATCTTTTACATGACAAATAGAGCTGGGAAACCATATAAGGCCCGACTCTTATTCGAAAGGTTCCAGAAACGTAAGATTAATATAGAGAATGATGGAATCTTGGCCAACTTATACTGTAATGCGGGAGACAGTTACTTTTTTTCGGGTGATATAGAAAAGTCAATATCTCTTTATGAAAAGGCTGAATTGCATTCCAAAAGGGCTAATGACCCTAATTTAGAGGGAAAAGTCATAGGCTATAAATCCGATGCATTAGCAAAATTAGGGAAATTTGCAGAAGCCAGCATTTCGCTTTCCCAAGCAGAAGAATTAGCAATAAAGACTAATGATACCACAAATATTATGTCTATTAAAATGTCCAGGGCTAACCTGTATAGTCGTATTGGGTTTTTTGAAGAAGCTAAAATAGTACGCGATGAGATTATATCAATTGCTGAAAAGAGGAAGGACACAGCTATTTTGATTCCTGCGTACGGAAATTCGGCTTTAGACAATAGGAGAACAAATAGCTACTATGAAAGGATTAAAAACCTGCAAAAAGGGCTGTCATATGCAAAGACATCTACTCAAAAAGACGTATACGTACCCAAGTTCCTAAATTACCTTTTATTGTCTTATGCCTTGGTTGATAGCCTTGAGAAAGCCAGGGAAGTTCTCAAAGAGATAGATGCAAATCCGGAGAGAAATAAGGAAGGAGATATGTCTGGATACTATTCAGAGGCATTAATGCACTATGAATTTTCCCTTGGTAACTATGCCAAGGCTATTTCATTAGGCAATGAGTTGTTAGTTGCTTTAGGCAGAAAATCTGATTTTTCTTCAAGTTCGCTTACTCATAAATTTTTAGCAAAAGCCTATAAAAAAGTGAATAACGATGAGAAGGCCTATTATCATCATCAAATTTATTCAGAAATCCAAGATAGTATAATAGGACTCCAAAATGTCCGGGCGCTCACTTATTACCAGACGCTTTATGAAACTGAGAAACGTGATGCCATTATTGAATCCCAAATCGCAGAGATTAAAATTTTGGATATAGAAAATGAGATTAAGACCCAATGGATAATATTTGGAGGCATTGTCTCATTGGTATTGTTTACTATTGTATATTTAATCAGAACTAAGCAGTTTGCTAATAAGAGGCATCTTATTCAGGAAGAATTTACACAAGAATTGTTCAAAACCCAAGAAGAAGAGCGGAAACGATTGGCACGAGATCTTCACGACAGTGTAGGACAGAAATTGATGTTGCTTACTAAAAAAACAAAAATAAGCGCCGATGAGAGCACACAATTTCTTGCCAGTTCGACCTTGGAAGAATTACGCAATATCTCCCGAGGATTACATCCATTAAACATTGAAAGATTTGGGATTACTAAATCCATAGAACTGTTGGTGAATCAGATTGATTCACTTACATCCATATTTTTTACTCAGCAGATGGACAATATCGATGAGGTTTTGAGCAAAGAAGCGAAGGTGCATCTTTATCGAATCGTGCAGGAAGCTTTAAATAATATAGTAAAACATTCAGAGGCGAAAGCCGTTATGGTTAGTTGTGAAAAACAAGAAAATATTGTGGAGTTTAAGGTTGTGGACAATGGAAAAGGGTTTGATTATAAGGAAAAGATACGTTTTGGTTCAAGTTTTGGAATGCAGTCATTGTTGGAACGCGCTAAGGTTATTGGGTCTAAGATTAACATTAAGTCATCACCTAATCATGGAACGGAAATTAAACTAAGTATACCTATTTAATGCTATGGAGAATTTATTTACAATAATCATTGCAGATGATCACCCTATGTTGTTGAATGGGTTGTTTGAACAATTGGTTGCCAATGGATATGATGTTATTGGCCAAGCTACAAATGGGATGGAGGCTTTGGAGATTGTGCTGTCAAAGAAACCGACCTTGGCATTATTGGATATTGATATGCCCATGTTAACAGGTTTTGAAGTTATAAAAATAGCCAAAGAAAAAAATTCCCAAACAAAATTTATTGTGCTATCTTTTCATAAGGAAACAGAATATATTACCCAGGCAAGAGCGCTTAATATTGATGGCTATCTGTTAAAAGAAGATTCTTTTTTTGAAATTCAGCGTTGTATCCAAGGTGTACTAAAAGGTGGAACGTATTTTAGCTCTTCATTTCAGCAACAAGAGCTCAATTCGGCGAACGCGGAATTAAGAAAGATTTCCTTTTTGACCGCTTCCGAAAAGACTATTTTAAAATTAGTAGCTAAACAATATTCCACTCAGAGGATAGCAGATCATTTGCATGTTTCGTCAAGGACCGTCGAGAAACATCGAAGCAATATCATCAGTAAGCTTGAAATAGAAGGAGAAACCAACTCACTTACAAATTGGGCCATTGCCAACAAAAAGATTATTTTGGAGATTTAAGGATATCTTCAAATTCCAAAATGGATAGAATCCTCCAGATTTTAAATATATATTTGTGGCAAAATCCATTGTCAAATTTTATCTTGCCAACCCACATAGCATTAGAATAATAAACCAACCCAAATGGCCCGAATGAAATTGAGTGTGCTGCTTGTGCCGTTACCATTGCTTAAATTAAAGAAATCAATGTTCAAATTAATTGGATAGATATCAACTAAGCAACTGGACTAAGAATAAATAAGTATCACTACGTAAATAATACGTAGTATTTCCTATTTATTTATTTGTATTCCTGAGCGATATTGCACTATTAACTTTTAGTATCGTTACAACACTAATGATTTCATTATCTGACCTATATCTGACCTACTTTTTTGTACCGCTAAGTCTTTGATATAAAATATACCTTTTCATGACGCGATTTTTATTTCATCGTCGTTAATCGAGAATCATACCCTGCAACTGGTTTGCAGGGTAGGTTTTCGAAAAGGGTGACTTAGATTTTTCATAATGTTTAGTTTTCATAATGTTTTGTTATGGATAAAAAACCTTTCTCAAATTCTTATGAGGAAGGTTTTTTTGCTGATAATCCATCATAAGTACTACTACGTAGATATTTCGTGTTTGCTCTTATTTCGCAAGAAAGGAAACTCAAATAACTTGCACCTAGAAATAAATAAACACAATGTCATGAAAAAAAATATTTTAGAATTAATCTCAGCCTTAAGATTTAGAAAATTATTAGTCGTATTTTCCTGTTTACTCCTATCATCCAATATTAGCTTCGCACAATGTGACGGCAATGGCGATATTGTACAAGATACTGCTACTTTTGTGTCCAATATGTCTCATCAATTGGTTGGACAAAGTTTTATGCCAACATGTACAGGATATTTAAGCACAATTACTGTTTGGGTATACAATCCCTCAACAACTAGGGAGCTTACTTTGGCTTTATATGATGATTATCCTGGAGGAAATACTATTGCATCTGAAACTACGACTGTTCAAAGTGGAACCGGTCTTGTTGAGGCGATATTTACATTTGACCCTAATACTGCCCTAACCACCTCGGGAGAATTCTTGTATTTCTTGATAGGTGGAGGATCAAGTTATTATAGCTATGCTCTTAGTAGTATCTTTGATCAAACTAATCCAGTTGAAGGGAATTATTACTATTATGATGAAAATTTTGCTTTTGAAGATTATTCACCTTGGGATATGCGATTTTCAGTTCTTTTCGAGGATAGTGTTCCACCAATTGCTCGTTGCCAAGATTTTACAGCTTTTCTGGATTCAACGACTGGTGATGTTTACCTAAACTGGGTTGATATTGATAATGGATCTTCTGACGCTGATTCTGGAGTTGCCTTACGGTCGCTTTCAGATGAATATTTTGATTGTGACGATATAGGGACGACGCAAACAGTTACTTTGTACGTAGTTGATAATGCTGGTAACGGAGATAGTTGCGATGCAACAGTATGGATAGTTGACAGTTCGAGCCCTAGTGTTGATAGTTGCCCTTCTAATATTACAGTTTCTCTTCCATCTGGTGGCTGCTCTGCAATTGTTAATTATACAACCCCACAATTTTCTGATAATTGTGAGCTGGAAAGCGTTATACTCTATGAAGGATTAGCTAGTGGTAGCGAGTTTCCGCCTGGAGAGACCTCAGTTGTCTATAGAGCATTTGATATATACGGGAATGGGGCGCAATGTTCATTTACAGTAACAGTAGGAGATGACGAAGAATCTCCTGTGATCATTTGTCCGGAAAACATTTCTGTAATGAACGATTATAATGAATGTAATGCTGTAGTCAATTATACGATTAATTATACTGATAACTGTACAGCCGTACAGGACCTATTATTTGATCAAACAGAAGGATTATCTAGTGGTAGTACATTCTCTATCGGTACAACAACCAATACTTTTATTGTTACAGATAGTAAAGGGAATTCCTCAACTTGTTCATTTGATATCACTGTAACTGACTCACAATATCCAATAATAAATTGTCCGGAAGATATAATAGTATCCTCCGAACCAGATACTTGTGAGGCAATCGTAATTTATAACGCCCCAACCTATTCTGATAACTGTTCGGTTGCATCTATTACACAGATTGCAGGCCAACTCAGTGGCACTACGTTTTCTGTAGGGACAGTAACCAACACTTTTCTTGTTGAAGACACAAACGGAAATCAAACTACTTGTAGTTTTAACGTCATTGTGAAGGATGTAACGCCTCCTATAGCAGTTTGCCAGAATTTTACAGCCCAGTTAGACGCTAATGGCTCCGTTACCGTAAGTTCCGGTGACATTGACAATAGTTCCTCAGATCTTTGTAGCTCAGTGACATTGCATTTAGGAGCAATAGCATTTAGCGGAGAGACTACAACTTCCAGTATAACTGATGAATTAATACCAGGTAGTAATTTTTATGTTAATGCGTATTCTTTTGTTGCTCCTAGTGATGGTGACTTCGATTTTGTCTTCAATGGAATATCCAGTAATTCAGGACTGATCACAGCAGTTGTGTGGAATGCACCTCCAGTAAGAAATAGTGGTAGATTTAATGAAAGACCTGAATATTTAGGTTTGATCTCTAGAAATGAGGATGGTTCGTTTGCATCGGGAGATGTTTCTTACTCATTAATAGAAGGCAACACATATTATTTTGATATGTTTACCCCAACACCTGGGGAAACAGTTACTTACCAAGGAGGAGTCATCCATGATGGAGATGCCGTATATACCTGTGATGATGTTGGTGATAATAGTTTGGATTTATTTGTAATAGATACATCAGGTAATGTATCTTCATGTACAAGTACAATCACGGTAGTAGATAATGAAAATCCTGTAGTAGTTTGCCAGGATATCACCATTCAATTGGATGAATTTGGTGAGACTTCCTTCGAAGTAGCCGATGTGGTATTAAGTACTTCAGATAATTGTGGCGTGAATACCGTGACTATCGATATCGACACCTTCGATTGTGGTGATGTAGGACCAAACAATGTAACGGTAACAGTCACCGATGTAAATGGTAACTTCTCAACATGTATCGCGGTGGTAACTGTTGAGGATATAATACCTCCGGCATCAGATTGCCAAGATATCACCATTCAATTGGATGCATTTGGAACAGCAACCATCACCCCGGCTGATGTCGATGGTGGTTCTACTGGTGATAATTGTTACCTGGACCAGGATGACGTAACTATAAATATCGACACCTTCGATTGTAGTAATATAGGACCGAACAATGTAACGGTAACATACACAGATATCAATGATAACTACACTACCTGTATCGCGGTGGTAACTGTTGAGGATGTAACGCCTCCGATAGCATTTTGCCAAGATTTTACAGCCCAGTTAGACGCTAATGGCTCCGTTACCGTAAGTTCCGGTGACATTGACAATGGTTCCACAGATCAATGTAACTCAGTGACATTGCATTTAGGAGCATTGGCATTTGGCGGAGAGACTACAACTTCCAGTCCAACTGATGAATTAATACCAGGTCTTATTTTTTATATTAATGAGTATTCTTTTGTTGCTCCTAGAGATGGAATCTACGAGTTTGTCTTCAATGGAACAACCAGTAATTCTGGACCGATCGCTGCAATTGTGTGGGATGCACCTCCACAAAGAAATAATGGTGATTATTATCTAAGGTCTGAATATTTAGGTGCTACATCCAGAAATGAGGATGGTTCGTTTGCATCGGGAGATGTTTCTTACTCGTTAATAGAGGGCAATACATATTATTTTGATATGGTGGCCTTAACAGCTGAGGAAACAGCTGCTTACCAAGGAGGAGTCATCCATGATGGAGATGCCGTATTTACTTGTGCTGATATTGGTGCCAATAGTATGGAGTTATTGGTAATAGATACATCAGGTAATGTGTCTTCATGTTCAAGTACCATCACGGTAGTAGATAATGAAAATCCTGTAGTAGTTTGCCAGGATATCACGATTCAATTGGATGAATTTGGTGATGCCTCCATTGTAGTAAACGATGTGGTATCAAGTACTTCAGATAATTGTGG